>JAHFBW010000089.1 GCA_023249845.1 Candidatus Eiseniibacteriota bacterium | reverse complement strand
CGCGTGCGACTTCGGCGAGCTCGCTCGCGGGCGTCGCCGCGCGCGCGCGCGCCGCCCGGGTCACCGCCGCCTCGTCGCGCATCACGGCGAAGAGGTCCAGATCGGAGAGCGACACTCGGCGGCCCTCGTGCTCCACCCAGACCGCCTCGCCCGAGGCATGGCTGCCCGAGAGCACCAGTGCCTCGAGCCCGGGCCCTGCCCAGCGTAGGACCAGCTCCACGACCGGTCCCCAGCCGTCCGAAAGGCCGGAGCCCGTGCCCGGCATCCACCGGTCCACGGGCTCCGGACGCTCGCTCGGAGCGGGGTTCACGGCTGGACCATGATCCGCCGCGGAAGGGAACGCGCCGGCGGCAGCCATGGGCGTTGGACCTCGCAGTTCCGACACATGGGATGAACGCCTAGCGGGGACTATTCATGAGCTGCGTCGCGAGAATACGTCCAGGGCGCGCCAGACAAGGAGCAGAGCCCGGTCGCGACGCAGTCGTGTCTGGACGACACGTCGAGGAGCGAGCGGGCTCCGCTACGCCGGAGGGTGCGGTCTGGGCGTGTTCGCAGCAGCAGGTCATGAATAGTCCCCGCTAGATTCGGCGGTAGATGAACCCCGGGATCTCGTGAACTCGGCGATTGAGCACGGTGCCGAGCACGCGCCCGCCGGACTTGCGCAGCATCTCGACAGCGCGTGCTACGACGGGACGCTTGGCCCGGCCCGCGTGCAGCACGAGGATGACGCCGTCCACCAGACTCGCGAGCGTCGCCGCGTCCGGCGACTCCACGACCGGCGGGCCGTCCACGATGACCCAGTCGAACGCGCCCACCGCCGACTGGAGCGCCGCGCGGATGACCGCTGCGGGAACGTTGCCGGAGGAGACCGCTTCCTCAGTGGCTGGCATGGCGGCGAGGTTCGGCGTCATGAGCCCGGCCATGGAAGGCGAGGCGACCCGCACGTCAAGAACCGCGTGGCGCTGGCTATCGTCGGCGAAGCACACCGGGCGACGAGCGTGCGCATCCACGAACAACACGCGAGCGCTGCCGTGGGCGAGCGCCTGCGCGAACTGGAGCGCCACCGTGCTCGTACCCTCGCCGGCCTGAGCGCTCGTGAACATGAGCGAGCGCGGCGAACGGTCCGCGAGCACGCTTTCCAGGTTCACGCGCAGTGCCGTGGTCTCGCGCACCGCGTCCTCGCCGAGCTCCACGCCACCCAGCAGCGGGAGCGGCGCAGGGATCGCCTCCATCGCGGAGTTGCCCCAGCTGGCGGGCGGCGACTGACCGGGCGCGGCGCCGATCGGCGAGGGCCCGAGGCCCAGCCGCTGCCGCGTGGACTCAGCTTTCTTGAGCGCGTCGTAGATGCGGGTCATGGCGTTCCTTTGAGAACTCAGCCGTTCCGGCGCCGGCGCTCGGCGAGCGACGCAAGCACTGGCAGGTCGAGGTACTCCTCAGCCTGATTCGCGGTGCGCACGGTCAGGTCGAGGCCATCCACGAAGAACGCGATCGCGATGCCCACGAGCAGGCTGAACGCCGGCGCCAGTGCGAGGCGGACGAGATCGAGCTGATTCGTGGGAGCGGCCACGCCGGCAGGAGCGAGCACGATCACGCTGATGTCGGGCATGGTGTTCGCGGTGATGAGCGCCTGGTCGCGCGCGTCGGTGACTTCGCGCAGGCGAAGCCGCAGCGCGGACAATTCATTGTCGAGTTCGTCCGCCTTCTTCAGGTTCTGAGGCGCCCCGAGCAGCTCCTGGCGCACGTCGGCGATCTCTTTGTCGAGCACGGCGAGGCGTGACTGCACCTGTTGGGTCCGAGAGCCCGCGAGGCGCACGCGTGCGTCCACCTCCCGGCGCAGCAGACCCTGTAGCGTCTCGAGCGTCTGCCTGGCACCCACGACCTCGGGGGCGTCGTCGCGCAGCGTCTCGGAGAGCAGCGCGATCTTGGTCTGCTGCTCGAGCACCTTCTGCTTGAGTGACACGAGCGCCTGCTCGTTCGTGAACTCGGTCGACCCGCCGAACGTGGGCAGGTCGATATCCGGATCCGCCTGCATGCGGCGCATCGTCTCCTCGACACTTTGCGCGGCGGCCAGGTCTGCGGCGACCTCGCTGCGGCGCTGTTCGAGAAGGCTCACCTGTGCCACCCAGCTCTGGGTCTGCAACACCGGCGCGGCGATACCCGTCTGCTCGGTGTACGCGCGGCGCTCCTCCATACGGGAGCGGATGTCGGCCTCGAGCTGCGCAATCTCCTGGTCCAGGAACTGGCGAGGCTGCTCGAGCGTCATGCGGCCCTTTCGGTACTCCAAGTAGGCGTCCATCACCGCACGACACGCCACCTGTGCGACGCCGGGGTCGAGATCGCGATAGCTCATGGCGATCACGTTGCTCTTGCCCATCACCTCGACGTCGATGTTCGCGGCGTCCAGGCTCATCTGCTGCCGCGTCCGCTTCGATTCGGCGTCCATGAACTCGCGAGCACGTCGCACGACCGCGGCGCTCCTCATGATCTGCATCTCGCTGCCGAGCTCCTGCTCCCAATCGTTGACGACCTGGCGATCGGGACGCAGGATGCTCTGGCGCTCACCTCGCTTCACGAGGATGCGACCCGAGGACTGGTAGTAGGTGGGCGTACTCAGCGACACCACGAGAACGGTGGCCGTGGTGACGAGGAACAGGCCGAGGATGATCCACTTGCGGCGGAACAGCACCGCGAGGAATTCACGAGCGGTCGCCTGGCGGACGATGTTGGGCGCGGTTGCGGACGTGGGCTGGCTCATGAGGGCTATCCCGTCACTCCCGGATGACGCGCGTCACGAATACGCGGTCGAGGTTGAACAGCTCCCAGCCGATGAGCGAGCTGGACAGCAGGGTCCCCGCCGGGGCGAGGAACTGCTGCGCGAATACGTTGAGGTTTCCGATCGTCGAGCGCGGCACGAAGATGATGTCGAACCGGCCCACCACCGCATCCGCCAGGTCGTCGCCCTTGAGCAAGCGGTCGAGCCGGATGCGCGATACTGAGACGGTGCGCGCGCCATCCCGGTGGAACAGCAGCACGCTGTTGCGTGCAGCGTCGTCTTTGAGCCCGCCCGCCGCCGTGACGGCTTGCATGACGGTCACGAATGGTCCCGCCGGGTAGCTGCCGGGCTTGTCCACGCGGCCGATGACGTGCACGACGTTGCCCGCCACGTCGGTGACGTTCACGACGACGCGCGGCAGCCGGAGGTCGGCCGAGAGGAGCGCGACGATGTTTCGCTGGAGCTCCATCGGCGTGAGGCCCGCGGCGATGACATCGCCAGCCGGGAACACGGTGATGCGCCCGTCGGGCCGCACGCGAACCTCTCGAACGTCCAGGAGACCGTCGGACCGGCGGCCGAAGTCGAGCTGAAGGCGGTCCCCGGGAACGATCCGGTACTCCGGCACCCGGCTCCAGTCCATGCCGGTGGTGTCGGCGGACGTCAGCGAGGTGTCGGCCTGGGCCGCGGCGGGCAGGCCGATCGCCAGCGTGGCGAGCAGGATCAGGGTTCGAAGCTTCACACGATCTCCCGGGTTCGTGGGCACACCGGGACGCGCGCGTCTGACGCTCCGCCGTTCGGAGGCGGCGGCGAGGCGGAGAAGACGCTTACGAGCCCCGGGTGGATGCCCGGCTCACACTTCGACGACAGGGCCTGCGATGGTGCGGGTCTTGTCGCGATGGAGTAGCAACGCGCGTCTCGGGAGTTCCTCCGCCAGCGATCGACGACCACCGTGGTGGGTGGACAGGGGACTCAGATTATCGCCCGCCGTTTGGTCGTCGTCAACTGTTTGAACCCTCTTGGACGCATCGGGGTTATCGGCTTCGGGCAATCTGCACTGGAGCCAATTCCGCGAGCACCGCTCCGCAGTAAAGCGGGGTCAGTATTTCGTGGTGTCCGGTGAGAGAATAGCCGCGCGCGCCGGGCGAGCGGGTGGGCCGTTCCACCACGTTGACGCGGGGCCGGTAGTGCTGGAGCTGGTCCATGTTCACCGTGGTGAGGTCCTCGAGCGACGCCCCCAGGTTGCGAGCCACGGCGAGCGCCTTCAGGAACACTTCGGGCATGAGCACGGCCGAACCGACGTTAAGCACCACCGCGCCACGGGCCTCCGCGAGCGTGGCGGCGAGCATGCGGAAGTCACGGAGCGACCCCTCACCCAGCGCCGCGCCGTCGCACGCGGGATCGTAGTGAATGGTGTCGGTGCCCAGAGCGACGTGCACCGTGCACGGCACCCCGAGGCGTGCCGCGCGCGCGAGCAGGCTCACGTCGCGGTGCGGCGCCTGCTCGGCCTCGAGCGCCTCCCCCCACGCCTCGCCGAGTCCGAGACGGTCGCGAGCCGCCTCGATGGCGACGCGATTCATGAACGCGCCGGTCTCGTCCACCATCCCGAACGAGCCGCTCTGGAGATGTGCCTCGACATCCTCGGACGTGCGGCCCATGCGCGCCAACTCCACGTCGTGGATCGCGGCGGCGCCGTTCATGGCGACGTGGGTGACCACTCCTCGCTGGAGCAGTTCGATCCAGCACGGCGCGACCCCCACCTTGACGACGTGGCCGCCGAGCAACAACACGATCGGCCGGCCTGCGCGATGCGCTGCGACCGTGCGCGCCACGAGCTCGCGCAGGTCGCGCGCGGCGAGAACGTCCGGCAACGACGCGAGCAGCGCCGCCGCAGCCGCGGGCTCGAGCGGTCGGGCGAGCTCTGCGACCGACACCTTCGTCGGCCGGTCCGCGACCGCCAAGCGGTGGAGCTTCGAGAGATCCGCTTCGCGATGACGGCTCATCCGCCGCCCGCCGTGACTTCCTGAAGTACCACTTTCACCGAACCGATCTTGACCTTGCTCTTCATGAGCACGGGCATTCGACGCTCGTCGTCGGTGAGCCAGATCACGAGCCGGCCCTTGTTCTTGAAGATGCCTCCCGCCTTGAGAAGCGGTTCGACCACAACGCAATTGAAACGGCCCGCTGGCGTTTTAACGCTTTCACGACCCAGCACGCGCACCTCCATGGGAGCGGTCTTGCGGCTCGCGTGGTATTCGAACGTGATGGTGCCGCCGATCGGCAACGCCTGGAAGCGTGTCATGTAGAACGAGGACAGCGCGTCCTGGACCGGGCCCGAGACCGGATAGCTCTGCCCGTTCTTGTAGCGCATGCGCAGCGAGTCCGGCTCGAACACCATGGTGTCATTCGCGGTGAACTTGCCCTCGTGACGGTCCTCGAAGTAGCGCCAGCTGAAGCGCGCCTCGCGATCCCACAGCGACTCGATGCGGTTGCGAACCTTGTACATCCTGTCGAAGAAGCCGTTCGACTCGGCGCGCGCCACGAGGCGCCACGACGGATGACCGTTCCAGTCCGCCACCTCGGGCACCTCGAGCCACGCCGAGCCGGCGTGGATGAAGCCGTATTGCACCGAGAAGCGCAGCGACTCCCCCGCCTTGAACGGGGCGGAGAGCGCGGGCAGCGTGTCGAGCTTGGGACTCGAGTGTGTGAATGTCGAGCTGTCGGGCAGCTCGGGCTCGTCGCCGCGTCCGGCGCGGGGCCCTGCCCACGAGAGCGCGACCAAGACGATCGGCAGCACGACGCGAAGCGCCCGCGGAGCGACTGGCCCCGTGCCGCGGACCCCTTTAGAATGTCCGGTGCGATTCGTCATGCACTCGAACAACGCAAGTACAGTGCCGTGCGGGCGCGGCCATCGAGGGGGCCACTATGTCGTCGAGCCAATCACCTGTCAAACCTCGCCTTGCGGCGTCGGAACGACTTCAGAACGTGCCGCCCTATGCATTGGCACGCGTGTTCCAGAATCGCGACGAGAAGCTGCGACAGGGCGTGGACGTCATCGACCTGGGCGTGGGGAATCCTGACGTCCGACCGCCACAAGTGGCGCTCGACGCGCTTCAGGCCGCGCTGCTGGATCCCAAAGTGCAGAACCATCGCTATCCCTCGTTCAACGGTCTTCCCGAGTTCCGAGCCGCGGTGGCGGCGTGGTATGCGCGCCGTTTCGGCGTGTCGGTGGACGCCGAACGAGAGGCGGTGGCACTGGTCGGCTCCAAGGAGGGGATCGCCAAGTTCTTCCTCGCCCACCTGAACCCCGGCGACACGATCCTGCTCTGCACGCCGTGCTATCCCGCGTACCTGGGCGTCGCGGCGCTCGCGCAGGTGCGCGTCATCGAAGTACCGCTCGACCCCGCAAACGCGTTCCGGCCGAACCTCGGCGCCATCCTCGAGGACGAGGCGGGCCGCGCGAAAGTGCTGTTCCTGAACTACCCAAACAATCCCACCGGCGGCACCGAGACGGCGGAGCTCTATGACGAGATCCTCGCGTTCGCGAGGCGACACGACCTGTTCGTCGTGAGCGACATCGCCTACTGCGACCTGCCGCTCGATCCGGAATATCGCGCGCGCTCGTTTCTGCAACACGACCGCGACAAGGAGCGCACTCTCGAGTTCCACTCGTTCTCGAAGAGTTATTCCATGCAGGGCTGGCGCCTCGGATTCGCGGTGGGCAACCAGGAGATCGTCGCGAATCTCACGCGCATCAAGTCCAATATGGACTTTGGTGTGTTCATGGCCATCCAGCGCGCCGGGCTGGCGGTGCTGAATGGCCCGCAGACCTACTGCGCCGAAGCGGCGAAGCTCTACCGGGCGCGTGGCGAGGCTTTGCTCTCGGCGATCTCGCCGCTTGGCTACCCCGTGTCGCGCCCGAAAGCCACGCTCTACCTGTGGCTGCCGATGCCGCGTCGCTTCGCGACGTCGCTCGATTTCGCGGGCGAACTGCTCGACAAGACCGGCGTCGTGGTGTCGCCAGGCTCAGGGTTCGGCCAGGCCGGCGAAGGCTACGTGCGCGTGGCGCTGTGTGTGGACGAGGCGCGCTGCCGTGAGGCGGGAGAGCGCATGGTGAAGGCCGGATTCCACTGGTGATCGGCGTGGCGTGCGGCGAAGCGTCGAGGTTCCGGCGGGTACGAGTCCCGGGCGCACGGGCGTGAGCTCGGCGCGGCCGCTGCCGCGGGGCGCGCTGTCGGCCGCCCTCGTGCTCATCTCGGCCGCCGTATGGATGTTCCACGCGTGGTGGACACTCGCGCGATTTGACGGCGCGCGCTTCACTTTCGACAGCGCGCAGTACGCGCTGGCCGCGCGCGAACTCGCCAGCACCGGGCGGCTCGCGACCCCCTTCTCCTATGTCGGGGCCCTGCGCGACGGCTTGGGGCCGCCGTTCCCGATGCTCGCCGGCCACCCACTGCTGCCGATACTCCAGGCCCCGGTGTTCGCGCTGGTGGGCGCCGGGCCCAAGGCCGCGATCTTGCCGGTGCTGCTCGCACACCTCCTCACCGTGGTCCTGGCGGCGCTGCTCGTGCTCGAGTGCGGCGGTGGAACGGCACTGGCCGCCTGTGTCGGCGTGACGCTGGCGGGGACGCCCGCGATGCTCGCCTTCGCCACCGATGGTCTGAGCGAGATGCCGTTCACCGCGGCGTGGACCGCGGCGATATTGCTGCTCGCCGGCTTCCGGCGCGCGCCCCGCTCGCTCGCCATCGGCGCGCTGCTCGGACTCGCGCACCTGGCCCGCCCGGTGGTGGCGCCGACACTGCCTGTTTGGCTGGTGGCCGTGTCGTGGGCCGCCGCGCCCGGCGCGCGCGTCCGCCACGCGACCTGGCTCCTGTCCGGCTTCGTGCCGTTTGCGGCCCTGATGGTGCTCTACAAGTGGAGCACGACCGGCCATCCGTTCGCCGACGTGGGCGGCATCATGCTGCTCACGGGGCTGTCACCCGAGTTTGGCATACACGACGTCGCTCGCGTGCTCCATCCGCCGCACGCGCTGGACTGGATCCGCGCCCACCCGGGCGCGTTCATGGAGAAGCTGTCACACAACGTGCCCGAGATGGCCAGGGACGGGCTGCACCTCGGGGGCTGGGCCGCAGGGCTGGCGTTCGCCTGGGCCGTCGTGCGCCCGGTGCGGGATGGCCTGGGCCCGCTGCGCCTGCTCGCGGGTGGATCGCTGGCGCTCCTCGCCGCGCTCGCCGCGCTCACATTGCCTCGTTCGCACTACCTGTTCCCGATGCTCCCGACCGTGGTGGCGCTGGGTGCGGTCTCGATCGCTGGCATCCTTCGTTCCGTTCGCATGCCGTCGCGAGCGACGCCCGTCGTGGTGGCGCTGATGCTGGCGTGGAGTTCGTGGCGGCCCCTCGTCCGGCAATGGCAGACGCCTTCCGCCTCGTCTCCGCTCGCCAGCGAGTTCACCGAGCGCGAGATCGCCGGGCTGGGCGCCACCCTGGCGCAGCGGCTTCCCGCCGGCACGCTCATCACCAGCGACATGGCGCCGTGGTTCTCGTGGTATGCCCGACTGCCGAGCGTGAATCTGCCGCTCCGGCTCCAGGACCTGGCCGAGCTGCGCGCGCGAAACGGCGTGGGCGCAGTGGTGATCACGAACGAGTGGTTGGTGACGCTCCCGGGCAACGAGGCATGGCGGGACGTGTTCGAATCACGGACCTCCCTGCCCGGCTGGGCCACGCTGAGCGTCGCGCGCAGCGGCCGGCTGCGTGCGCACGTGCTGGTTCCCGATTCCGCGGCGGTCAGTCCGCCGCCAGCGGCCAGTCCCGGTCGCTGAGCGGCTCACCGGACTCGGGCCCCAGGGCTGCCAGCGAGAAGCGTTCCGGACGCACGAACCGCCGGAGCGCGTCGTGGGCCTGCTCTCGCGTCACTGCGAGGATGTGCGCGACCTGATCCTCGGCCGGCGTGTGCCGCCCGAGGTAGAGCTCCTGGCGGGCGACGTGATACATGCGGCTCGACACGCTCTCCTGCGCCATGAGCACGGCGCCCTTCAGCTGCATCTTCGCGGCCTCGACTTCGTCCGATGTCGGGCCCTCGTTCAGGAGCCCCGTGATCTCCTCGCGCAGGAGTTTCAGCGCTTCGCGCCCCTTCTCCGGCGACACGCCGAGATGGATCGCGAGTAGCCCGCCGTCACGCAGCAGGTCCAGTGACGTGAACACGCTGTACGCGAGTCCCGCCTCCTCGCGGATGCGCTGGAAGAGCCGCGAACTCATGCCACCGCCCAAAAGCGTCTCGGCCACGACGAGCGGATAGCGTTCGGGGTCCGCGTAGGCGACGCCGCGAGCGCCGAGCGAGAGGTAGAGCTGCTGGAGGTCGCGGCTCTCGTGACGCACGCTCGGTCCGTGATCGGGCGGTACGGCATCCAGCACCGGCGGCGCGCCTTCGGGTGGCGCGAACCAGCGCGCGGCCTGTTCCACGAGGTTGGCGTGCTCGAGCCCGCCGGCCGCTGCCACGATGAGCTGGTCGGCGCGATAGCGGCCAACGAACTGAGCGCGCAAGGCCTCGCGGTCCAGGCCCTGGATCGTCTCCACGGTGCCCAGGATGGGCCGCCCGAGCGAATGATCGCCCCACAGCTGCTCGGCGAGCAGGTCGGCGACCTTCTCTTCGGGGCTGTCCTCGTACGAGAGGATCTCCTCGCGCACGACAGATTTCTCGCGCTCGATCTCGCCCGGATCAAAGCGCGAGCGGCAAACCAGGTCCGACAGCACTTCGACGGCCTGTGGCAGATGTTCGGACAGCACCCGTGCCGTGTAGCACACCTGCTCGCGAGAGGTGAACGCGTCCAGATGGCCGCCCAGGGATTCCAGGCTCGCGGCGATGGCGCGCGCGTCGCGCGACTCCGTGCCCTTGAACATCATGTGCTCGATGAAGTGCGTGACACCGAGCAGCGGGCGCGGTTCGTCGCGCGAACCGCTCCGCACCCACACGCCGAGCGACATCGTGTGGCGGTCGGCAAGCACCTGCGACAGCACCGTGAGGCCGTTGGGCAGAAGCGACTTCGAGACGGGCTGCGAGGAGGACTCCTGGAGCGTGCTCACCGACACCTCCGTCTCCCTGGGGCGAGTGTCTCGCAAGCTCGAACGGCGGGCGACCCGAGGGGCCGCCCGCCGTCGAGTGCGGTTCCAGTCTAGCGCCGTCTCGGTCCGCGATCGCGATCGCGGTCTCGGTCCCGATCGCGGCGACCGCCGCCACCGCTGCCCGCGCCCGCTCCCACGTAGCCTTCCGGCTGCGGCAACAGGGCGCGGCGCGACAGACGGATCTTGCCGTCCCGGTCCACATCCACGACCTTCACCATGACGAGGTCGCCCACATTCAGGACGTCCTCGACCTTCTCGGTGCGGCCCCAGTCGATCTCGGACACGTGCAGCAGCCCGTCGCGGCCCGGCACGATCTCCACGAACGCACCAAAGTTCACGATGCTCCGCACCTTGCCCTGGTAGGTCCGGCCGATCTCGGGATCCTCCGTGATGTTCCGGATGATCTCCTCGGCGCGCTTGCTGCCTTCCATGTTCACGGCCGCGATGCGTACCTCGCCGGTGTCCTCGATATCGATCTGGCAGCCGGTCTCTTCGGTGATCTTCTTGATCACCTTGCCGCCCGGTCCGATGACTTCGCGGATCTTGTCGGGGTGGATGTGCAGGATGGTGATGCGCGGCGCGTACGGCGACATCTCCGCACGCGGCGCGGCAAGGCAATCCTTCATCTTGCCGAGAATGAACAGCCGGCCGACGCGCGCTTGCTCGAGAGCGTTCTTCATGATCTCGAACGAGATCCCGCCGATCTTGGTGTCCATCTGGAACGCCGTGATGCCGTCCGTGGTGCCCGTCACCTTGAAGTCCATGTCGCCGAGATGATCCTCGACGCCGAGGATGTCGGTGAGCACGGCGACGCGGTCGCTTTCCTTGATGAGGCCCATGGCGACGCCCGCGACCGGAGCCTTCACCGGCACGCCGGCATCCATGAGCGACATGGACGCGCCACACACCGACGCCATGGAGGATGATCCGTTCGACTCGAGGATGTCCGACACGATGCGGATCGTGTACGGGAAGCTCGTGTCGGCGGGGATCACCGGCTCCACCGAGCGCTCGGCGAGCGCGCCGTGACCGATCTCGCGACGACCGG
>JAHFBW010000374.1 GCA_023249845.1 Candidatus Eiseniibacteriota bacterium | reverse complement strand
CCAACATTAAGAGAAGCGGCGAGGTCGAAAGGAGAATCGAGGCGAACAAGAACGATCCGAGCGGCAGCGGGCGGCGCATGGGGTTCTCCGCGCGCGGCGCATGAGCCGCGCGAAAGGACGCGTCGGGAGAATGGGTGCGAAAAGCTAGCACAGCGCGAGCGACGGTCGACGGCGCCTCGTGCGAGCGGCGACCGGCGCGTCGCCCGCCGCGCCGAGCGCGGCGATTGCAGGCCTCGTTCGAGACCTCCTCACCTGCGAATCTCCCAGCCGGAGCTTGGGCTCTGTCTGAGAACTCCCCGCGTCCGCGCGGAGTTCCCAGCCGGAACCTAGCCTCTGCCGCCGGCGGCCGGGGTGGCTCCGGTCCGTCGCTCGTTCACCTTGGCGAGGAACTCGACCGCCCAGCGGGCGCGCGCCACGGCCTCGAACGCGAGCGTCTGCACGGTGTCCTCCTCGACTGCCAACGCGGGCACGAATACCACGTGCGAGAGCCCCGCGGCCGGGTGGACGCACCAGCCTCCGAGCGCGTCCACCCCGGTCCACTCACGCGCCTCCCCTTCGTTCAAGAGCGCCGCCGTGGCAGCCGCCCGATCTGCGATGGGCTCGCTGCCCGGCGGCGGAACGAGTGCCAACACCACCCCGGCCCCAAGTCGCGGGTGCGGCTGGAGTGCGCTCACGCGAAGCAGTGCCAGCGGGGCCAGGGGTGTCGAGCCGGCCGAGCGCGGGGCGCACTCGATCTCGGCGTCCACGCCGTGCGCCGCGCGCGTGGCTCGCCTCCAGGGCGCGGATGCGAGTGTCGCGAGTCGCGCAACGCTTTCCGGCAGCGTCGTGCTGGAACGCGCTCCTCCCGCCGCGTACGCGCGCCACGCCTGGACGGCCTCCACGGGCGGCGCGGTGGTTCCCGCCGCGTCCCGCACCTCGGCGAGTGGCGCCGCGGGCAGCTCGACCGCCAGCTCGTCCGCGGCGAGGAGCGCGTCGCCCAGTTGCAGCAACGCCGCGTGCGCGAGTCGCCGCGCCGCGCGGCCGCCGTCCCCTGGCCTCACGACCACAGAGGAGGTGAGCGAGACGTCACCGGAAGTCGCGTCCCAGCGCAAAGACGACAGCCCGGGCTCGCGTGCGTTCCGTGACGCGAGCGTGGCCAACTCGGCGCCACGGCCGGTCGCATCGCGCAGAATCGTGGTGCTCGCCTCCACCCTGCACGAGCCGTCGTCGCGCGAGTGCACGACCGAGACGCGCTGCTCGAACGCGTGCGGTCGCCACGCGAAGCCGTCGGCGAGTTCGCGGACCCGCTCCGAGCCGGGCTCGAGAGCCGCGCGCACCGCGGCGACCACCTCGAGCCCCGTCCGGCCGGCACTCATCCCCGGCCGCTCACGCGAGCGGCGCGAGCCCGGAGGACCCGCGCCGCTCGGCATCCGCTCGAGACCACGCCCGTCACTGCACGTCGACCAGCTCGACATCGAAGAGGAGCGTCGCGTTGGGGGGAATGACGCCGCCCGAGCCGCGAGCGCCGTAGGCCATGTCTGGGGGGATCGTGAGCTTCCGCTTGCCGCCGATGCGCATACCCTTGATGCCCTCGTCCCAACCCTGGATGACCTGGCCGGCTCCGAGCTGGAACTTGTAGGGACTGCCCCTGTCCAGGCTGCTGTCGAACTTGGTGCCATCCGTGAGCGTTCCCGTGTAGTGCACGGACACGTTCATCCCCGGCTCGGCCATCTTGCCGCTACCGACGACGAGGTCCTCGTACTGGAGCCCGCTCGCTAGCTTGTGCACCTTGCCTCCCGTGCCGCTCGAAGCGGCGGGTTCGCCGCCCGTGACGGCGCCGGAGGTAGTGGTCGTGGACTGGGATGACGCTGTCCCCGTTTTCTGTGCCGAGTCGTAGCAACCGGACGCCAGGAACGCGACAGCGAAGCACAACCCCATGGCCCGCTTGTGCATGCACGTCTCCTTTCGTGTGCGATGGCAACTTCGGCCGACGCGGAACGCTCGCATATCGTTCGCCCCTCCGCAAGCACGCCGCGCGGAGAAAGGGTCCTCAAGCGCTGATGACCGAGCGCCGAAAACCGTGCGTGAACCCTGGTCCAGGTGGGACCAAAGGAACACTCACTTCGCAGGAGCCCGACGATGGAGATCAGTAATCTGGTCGTCGCCCGCTACGCCGACGGACGCGTCCTCAAGGGAGTCACGCAGGACTTCTCGCCCAATCGTGGCATCTTCCACGTCCATCCCGAGGGCGAGGGCGGCGAAGCGGTGGAGCTCCGCTTCAAGCAGTTGAAGGCGCTGTTCTTCGTGAGTTCGCTCACCGGGAACGCCACCCGCCAGGACGTGCGCGGATTCCTGGACGGCCCGCAGGAGACGCAGAAGGGTAAGAAGATCGCGGTCCGCTTCAGAGACGGCGAGCTCATCTGCGGCTACACGCTGTCGTGGACGCCCGAGCGAGAGGGCTTCTTCCTGTTCCCCGCGGACACCTCGTGCAACAACCAGCGCATCTTCGTGATCACGGCCGCGACGCTCGAGGTGAAGGCCGGACCGGCGGCGGAGCTGCTCGCGCAGCGGGCGCTGGCAAACGCGAAAAAGGGCGACGCCGCGCCCGAGAGCAAGTCGGACGCCGGCAAGGCTTGGAAACCAAAGCTCGCGCCTCGCCCGAATCCGGGTCACGCGCCGAGTGGCTTCGGCCCGACGCCTCCACCCCGCTCGGATGGACGCCGCACCGGATCGGAATGAGGTGGTCGGGCCACACCGAACCGCTCGCGAAGCACGAACGCCCGCCGGTCGGCGGGCGTCTTCGTTTCGGGCGGAACCAGGCTCGCTCTGAGAACTCCGCGCACGCGGGGAGTTCCCCAGCGAGCCTAGCCGGGATCATTCATGAACCGTGAATCGAGAGGGACGGATGTCCG
>JAHFBW010000373.1 GCA_023249845.1 Candidatus Eiseniibacteriota bacterium | reverse complement strand
CACCGGTGCCCGCGCCCGCCACGACGTTCGTGAGGTCGTCGTCGGTGAGTCCTGTGGTGCCTGCGCCGGGCCCGCCGGCACGTTTGCCGGCCCCCGTCACCGCGCGAGCGCTCGAGGACACGATCGGCGGTGTGTGGATGCAGAACATCGGCGCCGTTGTGCTGCTACTCGGCGTCTTCCTGTTCATCCTGTGGGGCTACAGCACGGGCCGACTCGGCGCCGGTGTGCTGGTCGGCACCGGTATCGGCCTGGGGCTCTTCGCCGTTTGGCGCGGCGACCGCCTCGCGCGATCCCTTCCGCGACTTGGCCACGCGTTCATCGGCGCGGGATTCGGCGCGATCTACCTGTCGCTCTACCTCGGACACTACACGTTGCACGTGCTGCCGCCCGCGCTGGCGCTCGTGCTCCTCACACTCACGTCCGCCGCCACGTTCGGAGCGGGCCTCCACTATCGCGTCCAGGCGATCGCAGCGTTCGGCGTACTCGGCGCGTTCATCCCCTCGCTGTTCGCGGCGTGGTTCGAGCTGCACGGGTTCTCGCTCGAGCCGCTGCCGCTGCTCGGCTACCTCACGATCGCGGACGTGCTCGTGTTCGCGCTTGCGGCGCGGGCGGGCTGGAGCGGCCTGGACCTGGCGGCGCTGCTCTTGACCACGCTCACGTGGATCTCCTCCGATCCCAAGCCTGGCGAGAGCTGGGCGCCGATCGTGGGGCTGGGCGCGCTATTCACAGGACTCGGGTTCGCGCCGCTGCCATTGCTCCTGCGCGTGGAAGGCCGGGTGCGGGCGGCTGACGTCGCCGTCATCGCGTGCGCACCCGCCGCGCTCCTCATCACGACGTGGCCCTGGCTCGTCCACGCGCCGAATCCGACCGCGGCGCTCTACCTCTTCTCGCTCGCGTCGCTCCACCTCATCGCCGCGGCGTGGGTGGACTCCCGCCGGCCCGAGCGCGACCTGTGGCGGCCGCTGACGGGCGCCGCGGTCGTATTCCTCACCATGGGGCTCCAGCAGTTGGTCCGCGCGGACGCCCTCGCGCTGACGTGGGCGGTCGAGGGCGTCCTGCTCGTGCTGGTGGGTCTCTCGCCGAGGAGCGCCTGGCTGCGCCTCTGTGGCCACGTCATCACGGTGGCAGCTGTCCTGGTCGCGCTGTTCGACCCCGCGACCTGGGGTCAACTGGACCTGCCCGCGAGGCTCCTCGATCCCACCACGCTGTTCGGCGCGGGGGTGATCGCGGCGCTGTCGTTCGGGGCGTGGGCGCTGGCGCGAGCGCGCGACCGGCTGGCGCCGCTCGAACGCTGGACGCCCGAGGCGTGGACGTTCGCGGGCAACTTCCTGCTGCTGTTCTGGCTCACGGCCCGCGCGGATGAACTCACCGGCGCGCTGCACCGTTGGTTCACGTTCGAGCCGATGCCGCGCGGTGAGGCTGGAGGTTGGCATCGCTGGCCGGGACTCTTCGTGTCGTTCGCCGGCGCGATGTGGCTCGCGCAGGCAACGGTGCTCGTGTGGCGCGGCGCGCGTCCGGGCCGGACGTTCCTCCGCTGCTGCGGCTACGTGGTGGCCGCGTTCGCGATCGTCGCCGCGCTCATTGCGCACGGCATGCGGGATCATTGGCGACCCGGAGTCTGGCCGGTGCTCTACCCTGAGGGCGTGGTGGGGATGGGGAGCATGCTGCTCGCGCTCGTCATCGTGCTGCGCCTCGCTCGGCACCGCACCGAACTCACGCTGCTCGACCGCAAGGCCCCCGAGGTGTTCGCCGTGGGGCTGCTCGCGATCTCGCTGTTGTGGAGCGCACGCGAAGCGGGTCACGTCGCTGTGATGGTCTCGCGCGCGCCGGTGGATTCCTCCGGCACGCGGACGCTGGCTGCCGCGCTCGTCAGTGTGGCCTGGCTCCTCGAGGCGGTGCTGTTGCTCGCGCTGGGCTGGATGCGCACGACGGCGCTGCTGCGCTGGTCGGGGCTCGTCATCCTGGGCCTCACGCTGGCCAAGTTCATGGTCTACGACCTCGCCTCGGCGGACGTGTTCTGGCGATTCCTCACCGCCATCGCCGCGGGGGCGGCGATGCTCGCGGTGTCGTACGCCTACCAGCGGCGGGTGCGCTCGAGGCGGGCGGAGGAGTAGCGGGCGCCAGGCGTGCGCCCGCGCCTCAGTGCGCCACGCTCGCGGCGAGCATGGCTTGGAGCCTTGCCCACGCGCCGTCCACGGTGAGGCGCGCCAAGCAGCGGAGGTCGCTGCATGTGTCGCGGTCGCACGGCGAACACTCGACGCGCGACCAGTAGGCGCGATGCCCATCGGACTCGGGGTAGGGGAAGAACATCGCCGGGCGGTTGCGGCTCATCAGCCCGAGCGTGGGCGTGCCCGCGGCCACGGCGCTGTGCAAAGGCCCGGTGTCCCCGCACACGAACACCGCGCACAATGACTGGAGCGCCACGAACCGCGCGAGCGGCCATGACTCGATCAAGCGCGAACGCTCGGCGGGCAGCATCGTGAGCACCTCACGCGCCATGTCGCCTTCCCCGGGCCCGGCCGTGACCAGCACCACGGCGTCGGCATGCGCCGCCAGGACGCGATCCGCCAGTTCCGTGAATCGCTCCCGAGCCCAGCGGCGCGTGGGCCAGCGGGCACCCGGATGCATGCCCACGAGTCGCGCGCCCTCGGGCACGCCGAGCTCGCGCAGCGCCGCGCGCGCCTCGTCACGCGCCGCCTCGTTCCTCGCGAGTCGCGGCGACACCGCCTGTTTCGGCACCGGCCAGCCGAGCGACTCCACCGACGCGGCGTGGAAGAGCGTGGACGACAGCACGCGCGGGCGCGCGTGATGCGTGTAGAGCGCCGAGC
The DNA here is from genome assembly GCA_023249845.1 of Candidatus Eiseniibacteriota bacterium. Taxonomy (GTDB): domain Bacteria; phylum Eisenbacteria; class RBG-16-71-46; order RBG-16-71-46; family RBG-16-71-46; genus JAIOPA01. The sequence goes on along the minus strand of JAHFBW010000373.1, from coordinate 72 downwards.
GCCAGCCCTTGTTCGGGTAACCCACGCGCACGCGCGCGCCCGAGGCGCGCGTCCATACCGCGCTTCGTGGAT
>JAHFBW010000088.1 GCA_023249845.1 Candidatus Eiseniibacteriota bacterium | reverse complement strand
GCCGACGCGGCGCTACGCACACGAGCAGCGCCACCGGTTGAAGCTCGCGGCGTGAACTTCGGTCCACGCGCACCGCGAGCGGGGGTTCGACAACTCAGCAACAATCTTCACAGCACAACCTGAGGTGAAGCGGCCTCACTCGTCCGAGGGTTCCTCCGCCGCCTCGTCCACGCCGCGACTCACGTGCTTGTTGCGGTACATGTGGCGGTCGGCCTCGCTCAGGAGTTCGCTCGCCGACAGCGCGCCGTCCCACTCCACGACGCCGAGCGACAGCCGGCTCTCATGCGGCGAGCGAGCCTGGAAGCTCTCGTCGAGCCGGCTCGCCAGTAGCTCGGCCCCCCGCTGGCCGGCGAGGACGATGAGCACGAACTCGTCACCGCCCACGCGATAGCCGCTGTCCGCGCCGTCGCGCGAACAGTGCCGTGCCGCCTGGCCCACGGCGCGCAGTGTGTCGTCGCCCGCGGCGTGGCCGAACCGGTCGTTCACGAGCTTCAGGTCGTCCACGTCCATGTAAAGGAGCGACAACGGATGTCCGAGGCGTCGCGAGCGCAGCATGGAACGGGCGAGTTCGCGCTCGAGCGCCCGGCGATTGCCGAGGCCGGTGAGCGGGTCGGCGAGCGTGAGAGCCTCGAGGTCGGCCAGGTGCTGGTGGTGCAGCGCACGCTCGCGCCGCAGGAGCACGATCACCCACACGCCGAACGCGATGGCGATGGCCGAGGCGATGCTCGACGACCACATCTCGCGCCCCGAGGGCATCCACTGCCCGCTCTGGTAGCGCTGGGAGAGCCACGGGAGCGAGGCGAGCAACAGCACCGCGAGAAGCAGCGGGGCCAATCGGAACGGCGGGCGCGGCGGCGGCTCGAAGCGGCTCATGGGGGTGACCGCATCTTGAGTGTGTCCTGACGCGAATGCAATGGTCCGGCGCACGGCCTGCGCCCGCGGGGCACGCCCGCCTGGGAGGGTCAATTCTACCCGTGGATGATGGATTCTCTATTGATTGGCGCCCAGCTCGTGCCTAGGGTACGCAGGTCCCTGATCCACAACTTGGCAGTGCCACGTCGCCGCTTCTCCTCGCCTTTCCATCCTAACGAAGGGGCCGCCGATGAGACGCTTACCTCGACGCATTCTGGGCATGATCACGTTGTTCACGGCGCTCCCGTTCGCCGCCGCGCTCGCCGACGAGGGGCAGATTCAAAGGATCCAGCATCCCGTCGGCTGGGAACGCATCGTGCGGCAGCCCCTTCCCCAACCCGTGAAGGCTGCGTCCGGCGCGACCGGAGTCTATGTTCCGCGTGAGCTCGGCCGTATTCCCACCGAAGCAGGCGACTTCATTGTCGTGGACGATCCGGTGGACGTCCTGGGCGAACCCCTCCCGCGCTCCCGCCCCAACGCGACCGAATCCGTCGGTTCGAACGTGCGGCTCAACAACACGCTCGGCGACCTGAGCAACACGACCAACGCCGAGACGTCCATTGCGGCTCGCGGCTTGCAGCTCGTGGCCGGCTGGAACGACGGATTGAACTTTGGTCTGAGCCCCGGTAACTCTGGCTACGCCTACTCGTCCGACGGCGGCTTGACCTGGACGGATGGCGGCGTGCCCCCGGCGGTCTCGCCCGCGCGCTACCAGGGCGATCCCTGTCTCGCGGTGGATAACGCGGGCAACTTCTACTACGCGAATCTGTACACACCCGGCAGCAGCCTGTCAGGACTGGCCGTGAATCACGGCACGTTCGCCGGACCGGTCTTCACATGGGGCCCGCCAGTCCAGCCAGTCCCCGCCACCGGCGTGGACTTCCTCGACAAGGAGTGGCTCACGGTCGACCCCGTGATCGGTATCGTGTACCTGACGTACACGCGTTTTCTCGCAGCCGGCGGCAACCAGATTGAGTTCACGCGCTCGCTGGATCAGGGTGCGACCTGGGATCCTCCGACGGTGCTGACCAGCACGCTGATCGAGAGCGTGCAGGGTTCGCGCGTCGCGGTGGGCCCGAGCGGCGAAGTGCAGGTGATCTACTTCGTATTCGACAAAGCATCCTCCAGCAACTTCATGCGCGCCCGCCGCTCGACCACGCAGGGACTCTCGTGGGGCGCGGAGGTCACGCTACCCACGGGCCCCAGCGGCATCATCAGCAACTATGGCTCCGGCCCAGCCGGGTTCAATCGCGCGCGCGGCATCGGCTTCCCGTCGCTGGCCATCGACCGCTCGGGCAGCATCCACTCGGGTCGTGTCTACGCGACGTGGGAGGAAACGTTCAACTTCTACTACGACCCGCTCGGAACGCTCGGAAGCGTTGCCGAGGTCGAGGGGAACGATTCTCCAGGGGCGGCGAACGCGTTGGTGATCGGCAAGAGCGTCAGCGGCGTGATGTCGTCCACCGCCGACCAGGACTGGTTCTCGTTCAGCGGCACGGCTGGACAGAAAGTCATCCTCTATCTGGTCCCCGGAACTGGCGACGGATTCCTCAGGCTCTTCGCCGGCGGCGGTGGGGCCACCGCGAACCGCGCGATGCTCTCGTACATCGGCTTCGGCACAGGCCTCATCGTGTACACGATCCCGGCCAACGGCACGTATTACCTCCGCGTGCTCGCGAACTCGACGACGGTGGGCTCCTACGTCGTTTACACGGGCTACGACGCGGCCGATCCCGGTGACGAAGTCGGCCGCGACACGCGCGACGCGATCCTGCAGTACTCGGACGACGGCGTGTCCTGGAACGTGCGCAGCGTGGTGAACGACGACGCGGCGCTTTACGACAACGCGTTCCCCGAGGTGGCGGTGGACGGCACGGGCACCGTGTTCGACTACTGGATGGACCACCGCAACGATGTCGCGGCCGGCATCCTGGCTGACTACTACTACTTGTACTCCGGCTCGGGAGGCGTGGCATTCAGCTCCAGTGCCAAGGTGAATGACGGGCCGTCGATCAACTGGAGCCTGGTGGCGAGCAACCTGGCACCGAACATGGGCGACTACGAGGGCATCACCGCGGACGGATGCAACATCTACGCGAACTTCGCGGACGGTCGCGGCGGCACGCCCGACTCCTGGATGGCAACCATCAACGAGTGCGTCCCGACGGCGACCGAGCTGGCGCTGGTATCCGCTGAGGCGCTACCTAATCGCGTGCTACTCGACTGGTACTGGGCGAGCGGCGCCGGCCGAGAAGCCACCGTGTACCGGCGCGAGGAGGTGAGCGACTGGTCGGCGATCGCCAGCATCCATGCTGACGGCACGGGCCGATTCGTGTTCGAGGACGTCCACGTCTCGGCGGGCACCCGGTACGTGTACCGCCTCGGTCTCCCGGGCGGCAGTGGCGAGACGTTCCACGGCGAAGCTTGGGTGGACGTGCCGGCCGAGATTCCGCTACGGCTCGCTGTCATGAACCGGAACCCGGCGATCAACGATCTTCAGGTGTCTTTCGCTCTGCCCAGCGCGGCGCGCGCGACACTGGAGCTGATCGACATCGCGGGCCGGTCGGTCGCGAGCCTCGAGGTCGGGAGCCTCGGCGCGGGCAACCACACGTTGCGCCTCGGCGCAGACACCCACTTGCGCTCCGGCATCTACATCGTCCGACTCACGCAGGGCATGCAGTCGATCACGACCAAGGCCACGTTGATCCGCTGAGGTGTGGGCATTGGAGGGGCCGGCGCGCTCGCGTCGGCCCCTTTTTCGTTTCATGCGGGGCACACGTGGCGAAACTGCTCCAGGCTTTCTCCGAGAACTCCCCGCGTGCGGAGTTCTCAGACAGCACCTGGTAGCACGGAGAGAGCCACGGCATCGAGGAGAGCAGTAGTACCGCGCGACGCGACTCAGCGCGCGCCGGCTGCTCGCTCGAGCGGTTCCATGGGTCCGGGCCGCCCACGTCGCCTCGCATCCCACTCGAGGCCGATGAGCACGCCGGCGTGCAGCATGACGCAGGTCGAGACGACCGCCGCGAGCGTGCCGCGCGCGGCGAGCGTGGCTGTCATGAGGTTGAGCCCACCGTGGTAGAGCGCCACCATCCACAGGCTGCCGCCACTACGGTTGAATAGCCACGCCAGCACGATCGAGCCGCACGCGAGCCCTAGGACGAAGCCCACGACCATCGCGGGTGCCATGTCGCGATAGCCCTCGAGCAGCCGGAACGTGGGCAGGTGCCAGAGCGCCCACGGCAACGCCAGCAGAACACTCGCGCCGAGCGCCCCCAGTGGCCGCTGCATCCGGGGCAGCGCGAATCCCCGCCAGCCCACCTCCTCGGAGAAGCCGCTGAGCGGGATGAGCGCCAGGAACAACGCCGCCGGGGGCATGCTCCGCATGGCGCCCATGCGTCCGAAGTCGGCGACCGCGGGGAGCGCCTGCCCGAGGAGCCGCATCGCGAGCAGCCCGATCGCGCCGAACGCCAGCGGACTCAGCGCTGCGACATACCACACGGGTGAGACTCGCCAGTGGAACATGCGTCCGAGGAGGTCCGCCGCTCCGCGGCGGCCACGGGTGGCGAGCGTCACCACGAACGCGGCGATCATCGGCTCGAAGAGTCCGGGGAAGTGCGAGGGGTCGGGGCCGACGCGGACGACGCGACCCGAGAACACGAGCGGTAGCCACTGAGACCAGGACAGGGTGTACGCGAGCGCGAAGTACGCGGGCCGCGCGTGGCGCTCAAGCCGGGAGCGTTGAGTCGCGATCATCGCACCCTCCCTCCGGTAAGACCGGTCCCCGGCGCCTGCATGGATACAGGAGTGGCGGACCGCCGGTCGCTGGTTCGAAGGGACCCTGCGCCGAGGTTGCGAAATCCGCAGGAGCGCACGACCCTGCGCGCCGGAGACCCTCTCATGAAGCCCACCGTCCGGCGCGTTTCGCCCTGGCGCGATCTTGCATCGCTGCTCTGGAAGGTGCCGCTGCTCGCATTGCCCGTGGGGCTCTTCATCCAGATCACCTCGGGCGCGCCGCTCGGCCGGTTCTGGCAGTACTTCGTCGTGTCGCTCGTGTTCGCGGTTGCCGCCCTGGTGGGTGTGTGGCTCACGACTCACTGGCTCGCCCCGCCGTTCATGGCCAGGCGCAAGGACGACCGCGGGCTCACGTGGAAGGTGACGGCGCTCCACACGGCGACCGCGCTGCTCTTCGGCCTCGCCGCAGCGCTCGTCGTGCACGCCACGTTGATCCCCGGGTTCCTCGGAAATGGCCGCGCCATCCTCACGCTGCTCACTTACTTCGTCGTGCTCGGGCTCATCTTCGTGGGGCTCACGCTGGCGTGGCACTTCTACCGCGAGTCCATGGAGCGGGCGGGCTCAGAGCGCGAACTGATGCTCGCTCGCGGCATCCAGCAGTCGTTCCTATTGTCGAATTTCCCCCACCATCCGCGACTCGAGGTCCACGCCACCAATCTCTCCTCGAAGGAAGTCAGCGGCGATTTCTACGATGTCGTGCCGACGGGCGACGACGGCTATCTGCTGGCGATCGCCGACGTCTCCGGCAAGGGCGTGCCTGCGGCGTTGCTGTCGTCCATGCTCCAGGCGTCGCTGCGCACGCAGGCTTCGGCGCGGGTCCGTGTCGCCGACGTCATGACCAGCATCAACACCTTGGTCTGCCGACGTCCCGAGACCGGCCAGTTCGCCACGTTCTTCCTGGCCGCGGTGGCGGGCGACGAGCTGTCGCTCTCGTTCACGAACGCCGGCCACAACTTCCCGATGCTGTTTCGCGCCGGGCAGCTCACACGCACGCTGGAAACCGGCGGACTGGTCGTGGGCATGAAGGAAGGCGTGTCGTATCAAGAGGAGAAAGTGTCGCTCGAGACCGGCGACCGCGTCGTGTTCTACACCGACGGGCTCACCGAGGCGGCGCGCGCAGACGGCGAGATGTTCGGCGAGGAGCGCCTCGTCAACCTGTTCGGCGCACTGCCCGCGGAGCTCTCCGCCCGAGAGCTGGTGGAACGCACGCTGGCGGGGTTGCGCGCGTTCCTGGGCGACGCCGAGGCCGGCGATGACGTCACGGTGATGGTGTTGCGGGTGCTGGGAGTCCACGAGCCCAGACGTGAGGGCGCCGTGCGCGCCGTGGTCCCCGGGAACGGCTGAGGTTCCGGTCCCGCAACGCCCGCTCTTCCGATCGTCGGCTCGACTTGCCTCGGGGCGAGCTCGCGCAACCAGGTGTCGGGCTCGCCCTGCACCGCCGCACAAAAACTGCTAATTTTGCTTCGCTAGCTGCGCTTGCCGTTCCCCCGCTCCCGGAGTGCGACATGCCCGAGACTTCGACCGTCTTGCGGATCCGCCCGCTCGACGAGCTGGACATCTCCGCCATCATCCGAATCGACGAGAAGATCTCCGGCATCTATCGGCCCGAGGTGTGGGAGACGCGCGTCATGTACTACACCCGGCGGGATCCGGGCGCGTCACAAGTGGCCGAGATCGGCGGCCGGGTGGTGGGCTTCATGCTCGGCGACCTGCGGGCGGGCGAGTTCGGGCTCGAGGAGCCGAGTGGCTGGATCGAGCGCTTCGGCATCGACCCCGACCATCGCGGCAAGGACCTCGGCCGGCGCATGTTCGACGCGATCCGCGCTCACTTCGTGGCCGAGGGCGCCAAGAGCGTGCGCACGTTGGTGGATACGAACGATCACGGCGTGGCCGGCTTCCTTAGGGCCATCGGGTTCACGCCGGCGCCGCTGCAGGCGCTCGAGCTGCGGCTCTAGCGGAACGCCCCCATGAAGGTCGAGAACGTCGCCCTGGAGAGGAAATACCATGACGCCGTCGAGCACTGGCGCCGGCATCACTTCAAGGACTACCAGACACTGCTCGACAGCTGGGAGAAGTACTTTCCGAAGGACGAACCGTTCTGCCTGTGCGCCAAGATGGAGCTGGGCACGCCAGACGTGATCCACATCGGCGAGCAGAAGGGGCAGCCCAAGCGCGTCAACCCCGACGAGCTCACCGAGGACCAGGCGCATCATCTCCTCGCCATCATCAAGGCGCAGGCGAGCACCGAGTTCGGCAGCATCCAGCAGCACGCCGGCACGGTGGACCGCGCGCACGACGACCAGGATCGTGCCTGGGTGCTGCGTGTCATGGCCGAAGAACTGCGCCACGGCTACCAGATGCTGCACCTCCTGCTCAGCAAGGACTGGTCGCACGTGAGCGGCGGCCTGACGGGCCCGCAGATGGTCGAGGAGATCCTGTCCATGACCACGGGCAACCACGTGTTGGACGCGTTCAACCTCGACTACGACTCCTTCATGGACAACATCACGTTCGCGGCGTTCATCGACCGCGTCGGCAAGTACCAGCTCACCATGCAGAAGGTGTGCGCCTACAAGCCCATGGCGGACAGCATGCCGCCGATGCTGCGCGAGGAGGCGTTCCACCTGGCGGCCGGGGTCATCCCACTACGCCGGTTCGCCGAGCGGGCCGCGAAGGGCGATCCGCTCGCGCACCTCGAGCTCGTGCAGCACAGCATCAACAAGTGGTTCCCGCGCGGCCTCGAGATGTTCGGCGACGAACGCGGCGGCCAGAAGAACATTTCCTTTGGATTCAAGGACCTCACGAACCGCGAGGCCGTAAATCAATATATCGAGGAAGTGCGCAAGATGATCCGTGACATCAACACGCGGTTCGTGCGCGGTCGATTCCCCGGCCATTCGCCCGACAAGGTCGAGGCCGTGATCGACGAACTCGAGCGCACGCGCGGTTCGCACCAAGGCCTGGCCTACGAGCACCTGCTCTACCTGCCGGACCCCCGCTTCTTCCGGCGCAAGGGCGAGGTGGCGTTCCAGATGGTCGGCGTGGACGGTGAGACCTTCGGAGACGCCGAGACCTACCTGGGCTACCTGTCGCGCCACTTGAACGCCGGCTATGTCGCGAGCCGTGACATGCGGCTCTACGCGGAGACGCTGCGCAAGGTGGTGGCGGGTGAGCTCACCGTGGAGCAGGGCGTGAAGGCCATGCCCAAGTTGAAGCGCCTGGGCGGCACCTGCCCGTGCTCCAAGTCCGTGCGCTGGGTCATGGAAGAGAGCAACGGTGCCGAAACCACGGTCATGACGCGCCCGGCCTGACGACCGCGAGCAGGAACGAGGTGCGAATGCCTTCGCACCGAACGCCAGACGCTCTCCCTCGCCGGAAGCCCTCCTCACTTTCGCCCCGGAGTCCATGACCCGACCCGACCAGCACCGTTCCCGCGTGCCGTGCGTGGCCTACTTCTGTATGGAATACGGCCTGCACGAGTCGTTCCCCATCTACGCCGGCGGCCTCGGCATCCTGGCGGGCGACTACATCAAGGCCGCGCACGACTTGAACCTGCCCATGGTGGCGGTCGGCCTGCTGTGGGAGCGCGGCTATTGCGTGCAGCGGATCGGAGCCGACGGCCGGCCCTACGAGGAGTATCCGGCGTACGACACCGGCTTCCTCTCCGACACCGGCGTGCGCGTGCGTGTGCGCGTGCGAGGCCAGGAGGTGCCGGTGCGCGTGTGGGTCACCGAGCGCCACGGCCACGTGCCGCTCTATCTCCTGGAGCCGCTGCGCCGCGAAGACCGTTGGATCACGCACCGACTTTATGAAGCGGGCACAGATACGCGTATCGCACAGGAGCTGCTGCTCGGCATCGGCGGCTTGCGCGCGCTTGGCTGGCTCGGGCTCGATGTACGCACGTATCACTTCAACGAGGGCCACGCCGCGTTCGCCGGGCTCGAACGCATCGCCGAGCTGATGGAGACCGGCCTGCAGTTCGCTGACGCCTGGGCGCGCGTGCGCGCGCAAACCGTGTTCACCACGCACACGCCGGTGCGCGCCGGAAACGAGGAGCACGCGCTCGCCGACTTGCGCCGCATGGGCGCCTGCCTGCAGCTCTCGGGCGCAGAGATGCGCGCGATCGGCGGCGACCCGTTCAACATGACGGTGGCGGGGCTGCGCCTGTCGCGCGCGGCGAACGCGGTGTCGCAACTGCACGGCGAGACCGCGCGTGCGATGTGGAGGGACATCGCCGGCGCCTGTCCGATCCGCGCCATCACGAACGGCGTGCACGCGCCCACATGGCAGGCACCGGAGGTGCGCGACGCGGGAAGCGACCCCGCGAAGCTGTGGCACGCGCACGTGCGGTTGAAGGCGCTGCTCCTCACCGAGCTGCGACGCCGGTGGGGCGTGACGTTCGAGCCCGAATGCCTGCTCATCGGGTTCGCGCGACGCGCCGCCGCATACAAGCGCGGCGACCTGCTGCTGCGCGGCGAAGCGCGGCTCGCCTCATTGCTCGACCGGCACCAGGTGCGCGTGCTGTACGCGGGCAAGGCGCATCCCGACGACAGGAATGGCCACGACGTCGTGGCGCGCCTGGTGCAGGGCGCGCGCAAGCATCCCGGGCAGGTGTTGTTCCTCGAGAACTACGACATGGCGCTGGGCCGGCTGCTCACGCGCGGCTGCGACGTATGGCTCAACAACCCCGTGCGGCCTCTCGAGGCGAGCGGCACGTCGGGCATGAAAGCCGCCATGAACGGCGTGCTGAACGTGAGCATTCTGGACGGATGGTGGCCCGAGGCGTGCGAGGACGGCGTGAACGGCTTCGCCGTGGGTCGCGGCCAGCCCGGAGACGACGTGCGGGACCTGGAGGACCTCTACGACACGCTCGAGCGGCGGGTGCTGCCGGCGTGGGCCGACCGCGCAAAGTGGTCGCGCATGATGCTCGCGAGCGTCATCATGGCGCAGGAGCGATTCAGCTCCGAGCGAATGATCCGAGAATATTTCGCGCAGCTCTACGGCCTGGCGGACGCGATCCCGCCCGTCCGCACGGCCAACGCCCCGCGCTGATCACCCGGTCCACCCGGAGGAGCCCCATGCCCCGCCTCACCATCGCCGCTGTGCGCGGCGCCATTTCCGTGCGCGCGAACCGCGCCCCCGACATCCGTGAAGCGACCGCCCGGCTGCTCGAGGCGCTCGTCGAACGAAACGACATCCGACCGGAGCGCGTGGTGAGCGCGTTGTTCACCACCACCCCCGACCTGACCGCGGACTTCCCCGCGCACGCCGCGCGCCGCATCGGCTGGACGGGCGTGCCGCTCCTGGGCGCGGTGGAGCTGGCCGTTCCCGGCGCGCCGCGCCGCATCGTACGCGTGCTGATCACGCTACGCGACGTGCCGAGCAGCCGAGTACCCACGCCCGTCTACCTGGACGAGGCCGCCACCTTGAGGCCCGATCTCGCGGAGGCACCGGCGAAGGTTCGCTCCCGTCGTGGCCGCGAGCGACGCGTCGCGCTGATCGGACTGGGGCAGATCGGTGGCTCGATCGGACTGGCATTGGAGGACGCCGGCGGTTGGCGGCGCGTGGGTTTCGATCGCCGGGCCGCCGTGCGGCGAGAAGCGCTCGGGCGGGGCGCCGTGGACCTGGTCACGACGTCCATCGCGGCGGCGTGTCACGATGCCGAGCTCGCGGTGATCGCCGTGCCGGTGGACGTGCTCCCGCGCGTCGTGGCGCAGGCGGCCTCAGCACTCCCACGCGGCGCGGTGCTGCTCGACACGGGGAGCGCCCGCGGCGGCGGCGTCACTGCGGCACTCGTCCGGGCCGACGCGCGCGTGCGAGCGGTGGGCGGACATCCGCTTGCGGGCAACGAGCGCCGCGGGCTCGCGGGTGCCAGCGCCGGGCTCTTCCAGGGCGCGCCGTTCGCGCTGCTCCCGGTGCGAAGTGGAGTTCCGCCCGTCGTGCGTTCGCTGCTGCGCGACTTGGGCGCAGACGGGATCGTGGTGGATCCACGCCGGCACGACGCCGCGCTCGCGCGCACGAGCCACCTGCCGTGGCTGGTGTCGCGCGCGCTTGCGAACCTCGGCGCGCGCGCGGCGCGCGAACGGCTCGCCGGACCTGGCTATGCGTCCATGACGAGGCTCGCCGCCGGCGACCCGCGCGTCGCGGGCGCCTACGCGCGCGCGAACGCGGCGAACGTGCGCGCGGCGTGGCGCGCGCTTCGCGAGCGGCTGGACCGCGACGTGGCGGCGCTCGGTTAGTCGAGGGAGCAGCGCGCGGTGCGATCCCCTGTCAGCCCGGGAACCCCATCCGTTCCACGAGCGACGTGTAGCGCGCGTCGCCGCGCAGCGAGTCGAAGCGCGGATTGACGCGCAGCCACACCATGGCGCGGTCACGCGTCGTGAACCCCTCCTCGAGCTTCGCGAAC
>JAHFBW010000087.1 GCA_023249845.1 Candidatus Eiseniibacteriota bacterium | reverse complement strand
GGTGCGAAACAGGTGATAAGCGAACACCGGCGCCTCTGGTGCGAGGAGGCAGCGGCGCTCGGGCGGCACGTCGGCGAGCAGCGGCGCCACGTGCTCGGCGATGCGCGCGTAGCCGGGCGTGTGGTAGGGCGCCCCGAGTCGCTGCGCGCTGCGCGCGGCGCCGAGCAACACTGCCACGGTCGCCCACGCCACGGCGACACGGCTCGATGGAATGCTCGCGAGTCGTGACACGAGCACGATCGCGAGCGCCGCGAGCCACACCGCGGCCCACGCTCCAGTGGCCATGCCGTTCGCCTCCCACCGCGCGAGCAGTGGCGACGTGAGCAGTGCGCCCACGAGCAGCGTGGCCACGTGCGGGCCCTCGCGCTTCGCGAATGCGTGGGCGCCGAGCGCGGCGAGGCCGGCCCACGCCGGCACCACCGCGTAGGCGTATCCGCCCGACTTGATCGCGAACATGGAGAGCAGCAACAGCCCCGACGCCCACACGAGGAGCGCCAGCGGCACCGGCTCACGCCGGCGCCGCCACGCGCATTCCATGCCTGTGGCGACCAGCGGCAGCACGAGCCCGAACGCGCGCGTCACGGTGGCCCAGTACAGGCCCGCTGGGCGATGCCAGTACCCGGCGTACCCCTCTCCGGTGACGCGCTCCGCGAGCGAGCGGCCCAGGTAGATATATCCCCAGTGCGAAAGATCCGCGGGGGACCACACCGCGACCGCGATCAAGTGGAGTGCGCCCACCGCCATCGCCACGCCGATGAGCGTGGTGACCCGCGACGCCTGATGCGGCTCGCGGTTCGCCGCCAGGACCAGGGCCGCGATCGCGGCCGGCGCCACGAGCCACAGCTTGCACAGGAACGCGAGCCCGAGCAGCGCTCCGGCCGCCGCGACACGTGCGCGCGACAATCGCCCCGCGGCGAGAAGCACCAGCGCCAGCGTCGCGAACGCCGTGAGTGGGATCTCCGCCGCGGCGCCGCGCGAGGCGTCCGCGAACCATGGCAGCGTCGCCAGCAGCCCGGTGGCGAACAGCGCACCGGCCGGACCCGTTGCGGGCAGCACGACACGTCCGATTCCCCACGCGACGATCGCCGCGCACACCACCGATGGCGCACGCGCCGCTTCCGGCACCGCGCCCCAGGCACGCACGAACGGTGCGATGAGCAGAGGAGCGAGCGGAGGCTTGTCCCCGGGTGCCCCAAGCGGCGAGAGCGCCGTGGAGATGAGCTGCCGTCGATCCGCCAGGATGTTGCGCGCCATCGTGCCGTAGTAGCCCTCGTCACCCCCGACCAGGTCGTTGGCACCCGGCGGCGAGAGCAGCAACCACGCGACGCTCGTCGAGAGCACGACGAGCAGCGGAGCGATTCGCTTCAAGCGGGCCCTCGGTGCCGGCGCGACGGCGGCACCGTGAGGATGGGACAGCTCACGAGGTGACGCACGCCCGAGACCGTGGCGCCGAACACCACGTCGGAGAGGCCGGTGTGGCCGTGCGATCCCGTCACCAGCAGGTCGGCGTTCTCGTCGCGCACGATGCGCGCGAGCTCTCGCGTCGCGTCGCCGTGCCCGAGGCGCACGCTCGTGCGCGCACCGCGTTCGCCGAACTCCTGCGCGAGCCGTTGCAGCTCCGATTCGTCCTCTCGACTTTCCTGGTCCAAGCTCTCCTCGCCGAGCCAGCGGCTGGCGGCGCTCTCCGCCACGTGCACGAACACCAGCTCCGCCTCGGGGGCGATCTGCGCCCGGCGGAGGAAGTGGAGGATGTTCTCGTCGGCGGAAGAGAGCTCGACGGCCACGGCGATGCGGCGATAGCTGCCCGAGCTCCAGTGCAGTGGCTCCGGTTCGATCGCGAACGCGCCGTGCGCCACTTCGAGCGCCGCCGCCAACGCGGGCGTTGCGACGGGTGCCGCTGGCACGGCCGCAACGGCCGCGGGCGCCCGCACGGGCGCCTCGCGGCGCACGAACGCGGATGCGATCAAGAACACGAGAAACACGACGAGCCCGGCGACCAAGGGCAGCAGCACCGCCCACACCCACCATGCGCCGGGGGATGCCGCGACCCACCCGCCGATCACGTCGTACGCCAGCTTGCCGTTCAGGCCCACGATGATCGCGGTGGTGATGATCGCGAACACGCGCACCCACCACGGGCTCGTGAACTCGCCCATGCGCCGGCGATCGCTCGTGAACGTCACGAGCGGCACCACCGCGAACGAGAGCTGCAGGCTCAGCGCCACCTGCGAGAGCACGAGCAGCGAGTCCACGCCCCTCTCGCCCTGGACCACGATCACGATCACCGCGGGGACGATGGCGAGCAGGCGACTCGCGAGCCGCCGCAGCCACGGCCGCACGCGCACGCGCAGGAAGCCCTCCATCACGATCTGCCCGGCGAGCGTGCCGGTGATCGTGCTCGCTTGGCCCGAGCACAGGAGCGCCACCGCGAACAGGATCGGCGCCAGCTGCGTTCCGAGCAGGGGCGAGAGCAGGCGGTGCGCCTCCTGGAGGCTCGCCACATCGTGATGCCCCGAGCGGTGGAACGCGGCCGCCGCCAGCACCAGGATCGCGCCGTTCACGAACAGCGCCGCATTGAGCGCCACCACGGAATCCACGAGGTTCAGCCGGCACGCCTCTCGCTGGCCCGCCGGGGAGGGGTCCACGTCGCGGCTCTGGACGAGAGAGCTGTGCAGGTAGAGGTTGTGCGGCATCACGGTGGCGCCGAGGATTCCCATGGCGATGAACAGGGATTCGCCGTGAAGCCCGAGCACCGAGACGCCGCCGCCGGGCGTGCGCGCGAACAGTGACGCGGCGCCGCTGGCGTCCCGAGGCAGGATGGAAGCAAGGATGGCCGCCACATCCGGCTGGGACAGCGCCATCTGGACGGCGAAGCAGCCGCCAATGGTGACGACGAGCATGATGATGAACGCCTCAAGCCGCCGGATGCCGAACCGCGACAACGCGAGCAGCAGCAGCACGTCCAGCGCCGTGATGATCACACCGACCAGCAGCGGGATGCCGAACAGGAGCTGCAATCCGATCGCCGCGCCCAGCACCTCCGCCAAGTCGCAGGCCACGATCGCGATCTCACACAGGATCCACAGCGGCCACACGGTGAAGCGCGGGTAGAAGTCGCGGCAGGCCTGCGCGAGGTCGCGCCCCGTGACGACGCCGAGCCGCGCGGACAGGGTCTGGAGCAGGACCGCCATGAGGTTGCTCATGACCAGAACCCACACCAACTGGTAGCCGAACCTGGCGCCGCCGGCCAAGTCGGTGGCCCAATTGCCGGGATCCATATAGCCCACGCTCACGAGGTAGGCGGGCCCAGCGAACGCGAACAACCGTCGCAGCCAGTTTGCGTGCGGTGGAAGGGTGACGCTGCGATGGACCTCGGACAGCGAGGTGGTCGTGTTCGGTTCGTTCACGTGGATCTACTCCCCACTCGCTGGACGAGCACGCCGTCCAGACCCTCGCTGCCGCTGACGAGGCGCCGGCCGGCGACCTCGATCTCGAACACGTCGTCGTCACGGTTGGCGGAACGCACGACGAGTTGAGCGCCCGGCACCAATCCCGCCTGCTTCCAGCGCGTCATGCGCGCCCGGTCACGATCGCGGATCTCGCGCACGACGGCTCGGGCACCGGCCGGCAGCTCGCCGATGGGCGCAAGCGCGCGGCGCGCCAGCCGCCCGCGCGCGTCCGGGATGGGATGGCCGTGCGGATCCTCCGTCGGATGCTTCATGAACCGGTCGAGGGCGTCGAGCACGCGCTCGCTCACATGGTGCTCTAGAACCTCGGCGTCCTCGTGGACGTCGCTCCAGTCCAGGCCCAGCGCGCGCACGAGGAACGTCTCGAGAATGCGATGGCGCCGCACGATGCGCAGCGCCTGGCGACCGCCTTCCGGCGTGAGCCTCGCCGCGCCACGATGGTGCAGCGACACCAGCCGTTCGTCCTCGAGCCGCGCCAGCATGTTGGTGACGCTCGGTGCCGAGACGCCGAGGTGACGCGCCAGCGTCGTCACCGGAACGGGCGAGCGGTCCGCGAGTTGGAGCAGCGCCTTGAGGTAGTCCTGGCGCGAACGAGAGAGCGCAGGGGCCCCCATCGTGCCGGGCTCCCGGCCCGCTGCCCCCGTGCTCGACGTGCGCGTGCGCGGGCGAATCAGAAGTAACTCGTGAGGGAGAGCTGGACGGCCGCGCTCTCGCTGGAGTTGTTGAAGCGGTCTCGTGACCGGCCCCGCCGGTAGTCGAGCTTGATCACGGACTCGGGCGAAGGATGGAAATGCGCCCCGGTCGTGACCTGCACCCGAGAGTCCCCCGCCAGGTCGCGGTCCAAGTCCACGCCCTCGAGTCTCGCGCCCACGGAGAAGTAGGACGCGGGCATGGTGCGCAGCGCGCCATGAGCGAACGCGCGCGCCGCCTCCACGAAGCCTCCCGCCTGCCGGCTCGCGAACAGCCCGACAAGCCCCGGCGGGATGTCCACGGAGACGACTGTGAGTTCGCCATTCCATTCGAGGCCGAGCCCGGCAGTACGAGCGTCCACTGCCGCGATGCGCACGGAACGCCTATCGTCCACGTCGACGCCCTCGACGCGAAAGCGGTTGTACGCGCCGGCGAAGCCGGACAGGCCCAGTTCGTGCCGCTCGGAAGGGCTCCACGCCAAGCGAGTGGTGATGGCGGGCGACGAGTTGTTGTCCTCGACGTTGCCGCGACCCGCAGGAAGCCGGGTGCCCTCAGGCGACGCGAGCAACAGGCCGTCGTGATAGCCGTTGACGCCGTAGAGCTCGTACGTCGCACGACCGTCGAGGCCGAGTGGCACGCGTCCGAAAACGCCGAATCCCGGCATGGAGAGCGCCGAGCCCACGAGGTCGGTGGCGAGAAGCGGCCG
The DNA here is from genome assembly GCA_023249845.1 of Candidatus Eiseniibacteriota bacterium. Taxonomy (GTDB): domain Bacteria; phylum Eisenbacteria; class RBG-16-71-46; order RBG-16-71-46; family RBG-16-71-46; genus JAIOPA01. The sequence goes on along the minus strand of JAHFBW010000087.1, from coordinate 6,256 downwards.
ATCGGTGAACGCGTTCCGCGGTCCATCGTGCGCGAGGTTGAACCGACCGATCGGCACCAGCAGCATGCCGGCGCGAAGGTTCATCGCCGGGCGGAGTTCGAAGTCGAGTTGCGCCAGCTCGAGCACGATCTCGCTGCCACCGTCCTCGAACTCCACCTCGGCCCACATCTGCACGTGCTGCCCGACGCGGGACGATGCGAGCAGGTTCCAGCGCTTGAGGTTGAACCCGGCCTCCTCGGTGACGCCGTCCACTCGCTCCCACACGGCGTGGGCCTCGGCGTAGCCACCGAGCGCGAAGCGGCCGAACAAACCCCGGAGGTGCGGTTTGTCGTCGTACCCGCCAGGGATGAACGGACGCTCGACCGATGCGAGCGAGTCGGGGCGTTCACCCGTCGCGGCCGCGGCCGTCCCGGGCCCATCGACGAGCAGTGCAAGCGCCAGGAGCGGGCGCGCGCACCCGGCGAGCGGGCCGAGGGCGCGCGAGCACCTCATCGCGACTCCACGAAGTCGACGAGCGCCGCGCGATCAGCTTCGGGAAGCGCCTGGTAGGCGTCGCGCGCGGCGGCCGCCTCGCCGCCGTGCGCCTCGATGGCCTCGGCCACGGAGCGCGCGCGACCGTCGTGGAGCAGGAACGCCTGACCGTTCAGGAACGCGCGCATGACGCGGAGTCCCCACAACGGAGTCGTCCGCCATTCGCGGCCATCCGCCTGCCCGTCGGGTCGCCCGTCGGCGAGTCCATCCCCCATGTCGTGCAGCAGCAGGTCGGAGTAGAGCGCCACATCACGGTTCGCGAGCGCGGGAATGGTCGAGGGTCCGGTGCGGAAGCTCCGAACGTGGCAGCTCACGCAGCCGATCGTGCCGAACACGACGCGGCCGCGGTCGCGCGCGGGCGAGTCGGCGCCGGGCGTGGGCGGTGCCAGCATGCGCAGGTACGCCACGACCGAGCGCACCGCGGCCGCGGGGAGCTCCGGGTCCGCCACGTGGTCCGCCGCCTCGGTCGCCACGCTCGCCAGCGGGTTGGTATTCTCCACGGCCAGGAAGTCGGTGGTGATGCCGATGTCCTGATGGTAGGCCGCGATGGTCTGCTCGAGGATCGAACTCACCTGCGCCTTGCGACTGAAGCGCCCGACCACCGGAGCGCCGCCATGCGCCGGAAGGAAATCGGGGGGCGTGACCCAGTTCGGCCTGCCCGAGATGCCGTCGCCGTTCGAGTCGGTGGGGTCGGCGTTCGCGAGGATGTCCGCCTCGGGGATCGCCTCGAGGATTCCCATGCCGAACACCGGTGGCGGCAGGCGGCGCGACCGGTCCACGCCCGCCGGCAGCTGCTCGGCTTCGGCGCCGGGTATGGCCCTGTCCTGGAGCTGCGGGCCGCCAATGTCGTGCGCGGGGTCGGTGCCGCGGCTGAAGCGCGTGAGCGCGTTCTCGGGCCGGCCGCGGCCGTCGCCGCTGTGGCACGACGCGCAGGAGACGTTGTTGAAGATGGGACCGAGCCCTTCGGTCACCGAGAACGGTCGGCCGAACTGAGCGTCGCCCTCGGTGAACGCGGCGAGCTCAGTCGCGCTCAAGCCATCGAGCGGTGCGTCGAAGAGGTCGCCCGGCTCGGGAGCCGTGGTGAGGAGCTTGCCGCACGCGGCGAGACCCAGGCCCAGGGCCAGAACCGCTAGCAACGCGGCGACGTGCGCCGTCGCCCGCCCCGATCGAGCGCGCCTGTGCTCGAGATTCGCTGGATCGGCGCTCACGGCATCGGCCTCCCTCAAGACTTCACTCGGGCGCGGGACGCCCGGCATCCTGACCCACGGACACGGCATCGGTATTAGTTACGCCTAACTTGAGGATTAGTCAAGGCTAATGTCCGAGGCGGCGAGAACGTGCGTCGGCTGCAGAGATTCTCGTGGGCCGCCCGCGTTTGCTGGTCCTTTCGCGCTCCGCTAACCTGCCGCGTCCTTCCGCTCCCGGAGACCCTCGATGCCGCAGATGACCATGGTTCAGGCCATCACCGACGCGCTGCGCACGTCGCTTCGAGACGACCCGCGCGTCGTGGTCCTGGGCGAGGACGTGGGCCGCAATGGCGGCGTGTTCCGCGTCACCGAGGGCCTGCAGGCCGAGTTCGGCGCGGATCGCGTGCTCGACACGCCGCTCGCCGAGAATGGCATCGTGGGCGGCGCGATCGGCATGGCGCTCTACGGCCTGAAACCGGTGGCCGAGATCCAGTTCGTGGACTTCATCTACCCGGCGTTCGACCAGATCGTCTCGGAGTTGGCGAAGATGCGCTGGCGCTCGGCGGGCCAGTACTCGTGCCCGGTCGTCGTGCGCGCACCCTACGGCGGCGGCATCCGCGGCGGTCTATACCACTCGCAGAGCCCCGAGGCGTACTTCTGCCACACGACGGGACTTCAGGTTGTCATCCCGTCCACGCCCGCCGATGCCAAGGGCTTGTTGCTCTCGGCCATCCAGGGAGACGATCCTGTCATCTTCCTCGAGCCCAAGCGGCTCTACCGGAGCACCAAAGAGGAGGTGGCGGACGGCGCGTTCACCGTACCCATCGGCAAGGCACGCACGGCACGCGCCGGTGAACACGTCACGCTGATCGCCTACGGCGCGATGGTGCCGGTGTCGCTCGAGGCGGCCGAACAAGCCGTCGCGCGCGGCTGGAACGTGGAGGTGCTGGACCTGCGCACGCTGCTGCCGCTCGATGCCGAGGCCGTACTCGAGAGCGTGCGCCGAACCGGGCGCGTCGTGATCGTGCATGAGGCGCCCCGCACTTGCGGCTTTGGCGCCGAGTTGTCGGCGATCGTGGCCGAGCAGGCGCTGACGTCGCTCCAGGCGCCGGTGCTGCGCGTGACGGGCTACGACACGCCGTTCCCCTACACGCTCGAACACACCTACCTGCCCGACGCGCGTCGCGTCTTCGCCGCGCTCGAGCACGTCATGACCTACTGAGCATGCTCGTCATCGTGTGGGAGTACATGGCACGACCGGACCGACTCGAGGAATTCGAGGTTCTCTACCGGCCGGATGGTCCGTGGGTGGAGCTGTTCAAGAAGAGCCCCGGCTTCGTGAGCACGACGCTCATGCGCGACGTGCGGGACCTTCACCGCTTCGTGATCGCTGACCGCTGGATGAGCGAGGAGTCGCACGAAGCGTTCAAGCGCGAGTTCGCGGAGGAGTATCGAGCGATGAGTGAGCGCGGCGAGCGCCTGCATCGCGCCGAACACCTGATCGGACGCTTTGACTTCGTGGAGTAAGTGAGGAATCCCATGACCCCGATGCCCCCCGAGACCTACGATGTGAAGCTTCCCGATATCGGCGAAGGCGTGGCCGAGGGAGAGATCGTGCGCTGGCTCGTCCAGGCTGGTGATGCCGTGAAGGAGGACCAGCCGCTTGTCGAGGTGATGACCGACAAGGCGAGCGTGGAGATCCCCTCGCCGCGCACCGGCACGATCGCCGCGATCCACGTCGCGGAAGGCGCGATGATCCCGGTCGGCACCACGATCATCTCGATCGCCGTTGCGGCGGGCGCGGGTTCCCCCGCCGCCCCGGCCGCCGCGCACGCGTCCTCCGGCCCGCAGGCCGGCGAAAGCGCGACCGCCACCGCCGCTCCAATGGCCGCCGCAGCCGCGCCGGGCGCCACTCGCGTGGAAGCCACGCCCGCCGTGCGCGCGCTTGCGCGGGAACTGGGCGTGGCGCTCGAGAACGTCACGGGCAGCGGTCCCGGCGGCCGCATCTCGGCCGAGGACGTGCGCGCCGCGGCGGGCGGCGCAGCTTCCAGTGTGGCTCCAGGCGCGGCGAAGCCGTCAGCGGCTCCGTCCGCAGCACCCGAAGCCGGCATCACCCGCGTGCCGCTGCGCGGGCTCAGGCGGAAGATCGCCGAGCACATGCGGCGCTCGCTCTCGACCGCGGCGCAGTTCACGTTCGTGGCGGAGTGCGACTGGACCGCGATCGTCCAGCATCGCGAGCAGTCGGCGGCACGCGCCAAGGCCGCGGGCGTCAAGCTCACCTATCTCGCCTACGTGTTCCGTGCGCTGCCGGCAGCCTTGCGCGAGTACCCGCTGCTCAACAGTTCGCTCGATGACGAGCGTCACGAGATCGTACTTCGCGAGGCCGTCCATTTGGGGCTCGCCACGGCCACGGACGACGGACTCACCGTGCCCATCGTGCACGATGCCGATCGCCTCGGTCTGTGGGCACTCGCGCGCGAGATCGACCGATTGGCCGCGGCGGCGCGCGAGCACAAGTTGAAGCTCGAGGAACTGCAGGGCGGCACGTTCACCGTGACCAGCACCGGCGCCAAGGGCGGCGTGCTCGCCACGCCGATCCTGCACCATCCCCAGGTCGCCATCCTGGGCGTGCACTCGATCGGCCCCAGGCCGGCCGTCGTGAAGGGCCAGATCGTGGCGCGCGACCTCGGTAACCTCTCGCTTTCGCTGGACCATCGCGTCGTGGACGGCGCGGTGGGCGCGGACTTCCTGTACGCGCTGATCGAAAGGCTCCAGACCCCCACGGCGTGGTTGAACGACGGAGACCTCGCGTGATCGTGGACGAGACGCTGCGCCGCGTGCTCGACGAAGAGGGCCGCGAGGTCGCGGCCCCGCCGGCCGTACGAGACGCCGACCTGCGCGCGCTCCAGCGTCACATGTTGAAGATGCGCTTGCTGGACCAGCGCATGCTCTCGCTCCAGCGGCAGGGGCGCATCGGTTTCTACGGTATGGCCACCGGGCAGGAGGCTTCGGTCACGGGTTCGGCGTATCCGCTACGGAAGGGCGACTGGGTGTTCCATGCTCTGCGCGAGACCGGCGTGTGCCTATGGCGCGGCACGACCGTCCAGGAGATCGTCTGTCAGCTGATAGGCAACGCAGGTGATGTGCTGATCGGCCGCCAGATGCCCATGCACTTCAGCGACCGCAAGGTGAACTCGGTCGCGTGGTCGAGCGTCATCGGCACGCAGCTCCCGCACGCCATGGGCGCCGCCTACGCCGCGAAGCTCCTGAAGCACGATACGGTGTGCGTCGGCTACATCGGCGATGGCGGTACCTCGATCGGCGACTTCCACGCGGCCATGAACTTCGCCGCGGTGTGGAAGGTTCCGGCAGTGTTCTTCTGCCAGAACAACCAGTGGGCGATCTCCGTGCCGCTCGCCTCGCAGACTGTGTCGAGCAGCCTCGCAGTGAAGGCCGTCGCCTACGGCATGCCAGGCCTGCGCGTGGACGGCAATGACATCCTCGCGGTCATCGCGGCGCAGCGGGAGGCCGTGGATCGCGCGCGCTCGGGCGGCGGTCCCACGTTCATCGAGTCGGTGACGTTTCGCATGGGCGGCCATTCCTCGAGCGACGACCCCACGCGCTATCGTGACTCCGAGCTCGTCGCGACGTGGGAGAAGCGCGATCCCGTCCTGCGCTTCGGCACCTGGCTTCGCGCCAAGGGTCTACTCGCGGACGCCGATGTCGAGCAGTGGACCACGGAGATCCAGGATGAGATCTCCGCCGCGATCACGGCCGCCGAGGCCATGCCCGCTCCAGGGATCGAGACGCTCTTCACCGACGTCTATGCGAAGGTCCCGCCGCACTTGGAAACCCAGATGCGCCACGCGCTCGCGTTCGGCCTCGGCACTCGTTTCGAGGGCGCGTTCCCGCTCTAGCAAACGCGCCGCCTCGCCGGTGCAGGCGGGCGGCGCGTTCGCGCTTCGCGGGTAATCAGCGCCGGTTCGGCGGCGGCAGCTTCAGGCGCGTACCCGGCCGCACACGCTCCGAGACCAAGTTGTTGAGCATCATGATCGCGGGCACGCTCGTGCCCCACTTGCGCGCGAGGTCCGCGAGTGTCTCCCCGTTGCCGAGCACGACCGACGTGGGCCGCTCCTCCGGCTTCGCCGGGGCGGGCGCCGGCGCGGAGGGTTCTGGTGCGGGCGCGACGTCAGGCGTCGGCGGTGCGGAGGGGACCGGCGCCGGCGGCAGCGCCGGCATCATGCCGGGCGTGGGCACAGGAGTGCTCGACCCCTGCTCGCGCTCCACGGGCTTCGGCTCGGAACGCTTGGCCGGGGCAGGCTCTCTATCGGGCCGCGGCTCCGGAGCGCGCGTGCCCATCTTGACCGTCGCACGCTTCGGCTCTCGCGCCATCGTGGGCCGGGCCTCCACGGCGTCGCGAGCCGCGGCGCCGGGGCTGAACGTGAGCCCGATCCGATGCTGGCCCGAGCCATCGGCGCCGTTCAGCGCGAAACCATAGTCCAACCACATGGTGCCCACGCCCGTGCCGAGCCCGAACG
>JAHFBW010000372.1 GCA_023249845.1 Candidatus Eiseniibacteriota bacterium | reverse complement strand
TTCCAGCTCGAAGGTCAGACTCCAGATGACGGATGTCGTAGAATCCGGCGCATGCTGACCGTGAAACTCGCCAGCTTGCTGGGGCAGCCGGTTGTTTCCGAATTCCTGCGCGGGATCGTGCTGCGGGGGCGGTATGCGAACGCGTACCTGTTCCATGGGCCGCATGGCGTGGGGAAGACGACTGCGGCGCTCGCGTTCGCTCGCGCCGCCTTGTGCGAGCGCGTGCATGGCGCGGCGCCTGTGGATTCGGCGCCTTCGTTGTTTGGCGAGGCGCCTCTGGCATTTGCTGGCGCCGCCGGGGATGACGTTTGTGGGGAGTGCCGGGGATGTCGAATGTCGAGCACACTCCAGCATCCCGATCTGCGGTTCCTGTTTCCCTTGTCGGGGGAAGAGAAGACGCTCGAGACGACCGTCATCGAGACGCTGCAGAGCATGCGCGAGGACCCGCTGTATGTGTTCCAGTACGAGAAGGCGGCGAGCATCCGGATCTCGCAGACGCGCGAGCTGCTGGCGGAGCTGGGCTATCGGCCGCACACCGCATCGCGCCGGGTCGTGGTGGTGCGCGACTGCGACCGGATGAGAGAAGACCAGTTCTCCGCGCTCCTGAAATCGGTGGAGGAGCCGGGCGCGTCGACCATCTGGGTGCTCACCACGGCGCGGCTGTCGCGCGTGCCGGTGACCATCCGTTCGCGCTGCCAGCGCGTGCGCTTCGCGCCGCTGCCGGAGACGCTCGTGCGCGAGACGCTCGAGAGCCAGGCGGGCGTGGACGAGAAGGATGCGCGCATGCTGGCGGCGTTGTCGGGCGGCTCGCTGGGGCGTGCGCTGTCGATGCGGGAAGCCGAGCCGAGCATGAAAGACCAGCGCGACGCCGCGCTGGCCCTGCTGGCTCCGGCGCTCAAGGGTGACCCGGGCGCGCTGTGGGCAGGCGTGCAGAAGGCGACCGGATTCGGCAAGGCCGGGCGCGAGAAGCTGCGCCTGGCGCTCGAGTTCCACCAGCTCTGGCTCCGCGACCTGCTGCGCACGCGCTACGGCGCGGGCTCCGAACTACTGGTGAACCGCGACCAGGTCGCGCGCCTGAAAGAGCTGTCCGCGCGCGTCGACGCCGTCGAGATCCGCCGCCGGCTGCTGGTGCTGGAGGAAGCGCTCCGGAGCATCGACGGCAACGTGTCCGCCGACCTGACGCTGTTCTCGACGCTGTCGCGCGTGGGCGGCGAACGGCTCGGCGAGAGCGCCTGGCCGGCGCACGCGACCGCACGCTGGGATGTGTAGCGCCAAGCCACCGGCTTTCCGCCAGCCGAGAGACCCCCCGGTTGTTGCGTCCGCGAGCCCGGTGATAACTTCCCGGCCGCTCGCGTTCGAGACCCACTCCCCTTCCCAACTTCCGAGACGCCCCATGCGCCTGATGACCTTGCTCCGCGCGTTCGGGCCCGCGTTCCGCCGTGCGAGCCCGTGTGTGCTCGTCCCGTTGTTCGCGTTCGGCAGCGCGCTCGCCCAGTCCTCGTCGCCGTTCGGCACCAGCGCGCCGAACGGCTCACAACCCGCCCCCCAGCCTGCCGTGCAGCAGCAGCAGGGCGCGCCGAACCCGGCGGCGCCAGGCCCGGACGCGGAGGTCATCGCGCGCGTCGAGGGCCGCCCGATCACACAGGGCCAGTTCGACCGCATCGCCACCCCCTACTTCACCCGCATGCGCGCGCAGCTCGGCGACAAATTCAAGGGCGAGATCGTGAAGTCGGCGCGCCAGGCCGTGCTCGACGAGCTGATCCGGCGCGAGGTGCTCACGCTCGAGGCGCAGCGGCAGAAACTGGTGGCCACGGACGACGAGGCCGACGCACTGCTCCACTCGGAACCCGTGTTCCAGACGGACGGGCACTTCGACCCCTCCAAGCTCGCGGAATTCAAACTCAGCCCGCAGTCGAACTATCGATTGATGCTGCCGCAACTGCGCGAGTTCGCGGCGAGCGCAAAACTCGACCAGCAGCTGCGCGAGCGCTTCACGCCGGCACGCAGCGAGGTGCGGGCGGAGTTCGAGAAGCGCTACGCGCAGGTGCGGTTTCACTTTCTCGCGCTGCAGCGCCGCGACATGTCGCTCGAGCCGGAGTCGTCCGAAGCCGAATGGCAGGCGTATTACGACGCGCATCCGGCCGAGTTCATGAAGCATGCGCAGGTGCGGCTCCGCTACCGCCGGCTGGCGTTGCCAGCCGCAATGGACTCGACGCGGGCCGCGGCGGAATCGCTGGCGGTCGCGCGGGGCCGGCAGCTCGCGGACTCGCTGCGCGCGGGCACGCTCGCGGATTCCAGCGCCGAGACGCTGGACACCGGGCTGTTCGATGCGACCGCGCCGCTCGTCCCGGGCCTCGGCCGCGTGCCCGAGCTTTCGGCGGCCATCGCCCACGCCGACTCGCTGCCCGCCATGCGCGTGCTCGGGCCGTACCTGGCCGCGGATGCGGTCATCGTGGCCAGCATCGCCGAGCGCCAGCCCAAGCAGCTGCCGCCGCTCCGCTCGGTGCTCGGCGACGTCAAGCGGCGCGCGGACGCCGAGAAGCGCCGGCACGCCGCCGAGGCCGACCGGCGCGCGTACTACGACGCGCATCGCGATCACTACCGCGGCACGCGTGTGTCGCTCACCCGGCTCACGCTCAGGATGGCCTCGTACAAGGCGCGGGCGATTCCCGATGCCGAGGTCACGCGCTGGTACCAGGCGCACGGGCACACGCTCTACGGCCTCCCCGACTCCTCGCGCGCATGGATGCCCGCGATCACGGATTCGCTGCGGCGCGTCGTGGACCTGCGCATGGGCGAGGACGAGCGCGACCGCTGGATCGCGAGCACGATGGAAAAGCTCGCGACGGGCCTGCGTGCGAACCGCGACGTCGCCGCGTTCGCGCGCGCGAACGGTGCGGCCGCCGAGACGCTGTCGTTCGCGCCC
>JAHFBW010000086.1 GCA_023249845.1 Candidatus Eiseniibacteriota bacterium | reverse complement strand
GGCATCGCGCACCCAGGCGCCATGGCCCTCGACCAGTTCGAGCCGTGGCAGCGGATAGAGCGGTGCCAGGAGCCCGACCTCGTCGTGCGCGAGCGCGGGCGCGTCGGGAAGCGTGGCGAGCGCGGAATCGGCGGGTGAGACGAATGGCGGAGCGGCCGGGGTGACGATGGCGTCAGGCATGGGCCTCCTCGGGTGACGGGACCGACAGCGGACCGGCATGACACATGGTGGCGAGGGCCGCGCCCTCGAGTATCGCGGCGAGCGTGTGCGAGCCCTGCCACGCGGCGATGTGGACGCGCGCGACGCCCGCGGCGAGTGCCAATCGCGCCGCGCGCAGCTTGGGGCGCATGCCGCCCGACACGTCGGGATGGTCGAGCGCTCGGGCGAGCGCAGCGCTGTCCAGCGTGCGCACGATCTCGCCGCTCAACTTCAAGCCCGGCGTGTCGGAGAGCAGCACCAGATCGCGCGCCGGGAGTGCCGCAGCCACGGCAGCCGCGACGTCGTCGGCGTTCAGGTTCAGGAGCGCGCCCAGGCCGTCGTCGCCGAGCGAAGCCAGCACCGGCGTGCGGCCGGACGCGAGCAGGTCCAGGAGCAGCGTGGTGTCCACCGACTCGATCTCACCCACCTCGCCGAGCGTGGCGGCGTTCGCGTGGCGGCGCACGCACGCGATGCCGCCGTCCAATGCGGCGAGCCCCACGGCATCCACGCCGTGCGCGCGCAGTGCGGCGACGAGCCGCTTGTTCGCGAGCCCCGCCAGCACGGCGGTGGCCACCTCGAGCGTTGCGGGATCGGTGACGCGCAGCCCATCGGCAAAGCGCGCCTCGAGGCCCAAGCGCTCGCACCACGCGGTCACCTGGGCGCCGCCGCCGTGCACGACGAGCGTGGCGCGGGAGGAGCGACCGGAGGACCCGGCCTCACGCAGCGCGGCAGCGCACTCGGAGAGCGCTCCCGGCGCCTCCAACGCACGTCCGCCGAGCTTCACGACCAGCGCCGACGAGAGTGCCGCTCGCCGTGCCGTCGCCGTGGCTCCTTCCCGCACCTGGGCGCCGTCCCCGGCCGGCGTCACGCGCCGGCTCCCCGGTTCGTTCGTCCGCTCATCTGCGCTCGCCCGCGGTGGCAGTCCGCGGCGGGCGCGTGACTCTCGTTCGCCCGGGACACGACCCGGGTGTCATGGGCGCCAGAACCGCTCACCACGGGCTCCCGTGCACCGGCAGACCCCAACCCTCCGGCCAACCGAGGACGAGATTGAGATTCTGGATCGCCTGTCCCGCGGCGCCCTTCACCAGGTTGTCGATCGCGGCCGTTGCGAGCAGCGTGCGGCCGCCGTGCACGGTAGTCACTGCCACGTCGCAGCGGTTGGAGCCCTTGACCAGGCGCGTCTCGGGCCACGTGCCCGGCTCGAGCACGCGCACGAAGCCCTCGTCTGCGTAGCGTTCGGCGTACGCATCGTGCGCCTGCTCCGGCGTGAGCGGCCGCGCGAGCGGCGCGATCGCGGTGAGCAGGATGCCGCGCGACATGGGGGCCAACTGCGGCGCGAACGCCACCGGCACGTCGGCGCCGGCAAGCCGGCCGAAGTTGCGGGACATCTCGGGCACGTGCTGGTGCACCTCGCCCACCTTGTAGAACGCCGCACCGCCATCCAACTCGGTGAACGACGTGCGCAGCGACGGCGCGCGGCCGGCGCCCGAGACACCCGAGAGCGCGGTCACCGTCACCGGCCCGGCGAGCCAGTGCTGCTCGAGCGCGGGCAGGAGCGACAGCGTGGCCGCGGTGGGGTAGCAGCCGGGATTGGCGATGCGCGTGGCACGGGCGAGCGCATCGCGATACGCCTCGGGCAGGCCGTAGACGTAGCCGTCGGCGCCGTCTCTGAAGTCGCTCGAGAGATCCACCACGCAGGCGGGACCCGTGGCCAGCGACGGATGCTCGGCCGCGAGCTTTCGCCACGCGCCGTGCGGCAGGCAGGCCACGAGCGTGTCGAACGCCCCGTCGGCGAACAACGCGGGTAGCGCGTCGGGCGCCACCGGGCGCGGAAGGTCGGTGACGCGCGAGTCCACGCCCGGGAGGAGCGCGCTCGCAGGCTGGCCCGCGAACTCGCGCGAGACGAGCGCGGCGATCTCGAGCCCCGGGTGCGCGAGGCCCAGGCGCACGAACTCGTGGCCCGAATAGCCGGACGCTCCCAGTACCGCGACGCGAGCGACGCGCCCGCGCACGGTGCCGCGCGGAGCTTCGTCCGGCGCGGTGCGGGTGGCGGGAGCGACGACGGGCGCGGTCACTTGGCGGCCCCCGGACCGGAGCGGCCGGAAAGGGCGTCCAGGTGCTTGCGGAATCGCTTCGCGGACACGTGATCCTCCAGGATGCACAGCACCGTGTCGTCCCCGGCGACGGTACCCATCAGGGCGTCGAAGCCGGTCAAGTCGATGGCGCGGGCCACCGCACTGGCGTGCCCCGGCGGCGTCTTCACCACCGCCAGGTTCTGCGTCACTCGTGTCTCGTTCACGAAGATCTTCAGATCCAGCATCTGCCGGCCGCGGTCCAACGCTTCGGTGGCGGGCGACGGAAGCTCGTACCAGCTGCTGCCGTCGGCGCCCGATCGCTTCGCCACACCGAGGCTCCTGAGGTCGCGTGACAGCGTCGCCTGTGTGACCTCGATACCGCCGCGAGCGAGCGCGCCCGCCAGCTCCTCCTGGCTCGAGAAGCGGCGACCGCTCAACAGTGTGGCGATGGTGGTGAGGCGCGAGGTTCGCGACAACGGCGCTCCCGGGGTCGACTGCATAAGTATGCGTGGGAGCGTATAAATACACCTTCTCGCCGGAGGTGCAAGTGAAAATCGATCCGCGGGCGGAAAACGGGACAGGGGAGCGCGGGTTCGTCCCGCGCTTCCCGGTCCCGCTTCACGATCCTACGGCAGTAGCACCATGCGCTTGCGGTCGTGGAACGGCCCGGCGTCGATCCGGCAGAAGTAAACCCCCGGGCCGAGCTTCGCGGCAGTTGCGGCCGGCGTCCAGCTCACAGCGTGGTAGCCCGGCGGGAAGTAGCGATTCGCGAGCGTCGTGAGCCGGCGTCCCTGCGCATCGAATACCTCGAGCCGCACCATGGCGCCGACCGGAAGCTCGAACCGGATGCTCGTCGTCCGAGCGAACGGATTCGGCTGATTCTGCCGCAGCGCGAACCGGGCCGGGAGCAGAACACTCGCTTGCTGCAGCCTGAACGGCGCCAGCGTCTTGGGATTGAGCGGCGTCGCGTCCACGACCAGGAAGTAGTCCCGCGTGGCGCCCTCGACCGGCGGCGCGACCGCGAAGACGAGCGCCAGGCTATCGGGACCGACGAGCGTGGTCGTCGCCGTGTCCGGCGCGGACACGAGCGCCCTCACGTCCCCGAGCCGGGTGTCGGTGCTCGAGACCAGCGCGGCCGACGCCACGGTCGGCGTCTCCGCCGCGGCCACGAGCCGACCGACGAAACTGATGGTTGCACCGCCCAGGCACGCCAGCCGAACCACGTCGGCACCCGGTGCCGGAAGGGTCAGCTCATCGGATGCGGTGCGCGGATAACAGCGTTGCGCCGCGCGCCAGCCGCCCTGGCCGTCGGGCACCTCACACTCGAGCGCCCCCCAACCGCGCGCGGCGACGATCAGGGGCAAGGCGCCCCCACCTGGACCAAGATCCACACTCAACCTGTCGCCCGAGCCCATCGTGAACGCGCCACTGCCGCTTACCGCCGCGGTGACGTCGCTGCCGTCGGGCGGAGGAGCGGAGCAAGGAGGCGGGGCGGCCAGCAGGGGAAAAAGCTTGCTCTCTGCGGGCGCGGGTATCAACGTGGAAACCGTGCGATGCGGACGGCGCATCGAGCGTGCCACAGCTCCACCTGCGCGCGGTGAGCGCCGGACCGCACTCGCCGAGGGATGTGCGTGTGCACCGGCTCTTCCTGACTGTCGTGCTTGCGCTCTGCGTGCTTGCCGTGCAGGCCTCGGCAACCTGGCTCCCCGACGGCGTGCCGGTGTGCAGCTATCCGCCTTGCGTGCCGGCGAATCCCAGGATCGTCGCCGATGGCGCCGGGGGCGTGTTCGTCGCCTGGCAGGACGCGCGAAGCAGGTTGTCCCAAGACTTCTACGCCCACCATCTGACGGCCAATGGCGACCGGGCGCCCGGCTGGCCGGCGGACGGACTGCCGGTGTGTGTTTCCCCGGCCAGTAAGGGCAATCCGCGGCTGGTGGCGGATGGTCAGGGCGGGTTCTTCGCGTGCTGGACGGATGGCCGCAATCCGAGCACGGCGTTCGACATCTACGTGCAGCACGTGCGCGGCGACGGCACGCTGGCTCCAGGCTGGCCCGTCAATGGGCTGCCAGCCAGCCTGGAGCCGGGGAGCGATCAAGCCGGCAAGCTGATGCTCGACGGGAGCGGCGGAATCTACGTCACCTGGGATGGTCCGTTCGACACCGTATGGATCCAGCACCTGACCTCCACCGGCGCACCCGCGCCCGGCTGGCCGAGCGACGGGCTCGAGGCGTGCACGCTACCCTCGCTGTTCGGGATCAGCGTTGCCGACGGCATCGGTGGGGCGGTGATGGTGTGGACGGATTTCCGCCGCGGCGGCAGTCCCGACGGCTACGACGTCTATGGCTCGCATTACACCGCCGGCGGCGCGCTTGCGCCGGGCTGGGTGCCGAACGGGAACCTGCTCGCCCCCGGCGAGTGGCGGGCGCTCGCCCTGGCCGATAGCGCGGGCAAGTTCTACCTGGTTTCCTCGACGCCCTCGCCCTACGGCTTTCTTGATGTCAGCTACTCCGTGCGCCGCTTGAGCGTGGACGGCACGCCGGTGCCCGGCTGGACGGCGCGCGGCGTCGTGGTGGGCGCCGCCCCCGGCGATCGCACGGGTATCCTCGCAATCCCCGATGGTGCCGGCGGGGTGCTGCTCGAGTGGAACGACTTCCGGGGAGGCGGGGACGACGTCTACGGGGCGCGGCTGCTGCCGTCGGGCACGCCGGCGCCCGGCTGGCCGGCCGAGGGCCTGATCGTGAGCGACCCGAGCCTGGGGTACGACAGCTTCTTCGGCCTGGCGGCCGATGGCTCGGGGGGTGGGTACTTCAGCTTCCAGTACGATTACCCGAGCTACGTGCAGCACATCACCGCGGCCGGAACGGTCGCTCCCGGGTGGCTGCCCTACGGGTTCCGGCTGGCCACGACATCCTCGCAGTTCAACCCCCAGCTCGTGCCCGCTGGCGCCGGGGGCGCGATCGCGGTGTGGGAGGAACTGGGCGGCATAGGCAGTCGGAACGGCCTGTTCGCCCAGCGCTTCGAGCCGAACGGCCCGGTGCCGGTCGCGGTCAAGCTGTCGCTCGCGAGCACCGAGGCCACCCTGGACCGGGTGGTGCTGGTGTGGGATGGCCCCGGTGCCGGCAGCTTGAGCGCCACGGTGGAGCGGCGCACCGAGGAGAGCGCGTGGCAGCCGCTCGGCCCGGCGAGCACGGCGGGCACCGACCGCCTGCGCTACGAAGATCGCGGCGTGCTGCCGGGGTCGCGCTACGCCTACCGGCTGGCCCTGGGCGGCGGCGGCGCTCCCGCCTACACGGCCGAGAGCTGGGTCGACGTGCCGCGCGGCTACCGACTGGCACTGGCCGGGTTCCGGCCCAACCCGGCCACGGGCGCGCCCACGGTGGCGTTCGCTCTCGCCGACGCCTCGCCGGCCACGCTCGAGCTGCTGGACGTGAGCGGGCGGCGGTTGCTCGCGCGCGAGGTCGGGGGCCTGGGCGCGGGCGCGCACACGCTGCGGCTCGAGGACGCGGCGGTCCCTCCGGGCGTCTACTGGATTCGGCTCGCGCAGTCGGGCGCGGTCCGCTGCGGCGCGCGCGGCCTGGTCGTGCGCTAGAAAGTAACAGTGCTGGTGGCCGCCTGGGTTCGGTCAGGCGGCTACCAGCACTGTTTCTCTCTACCGGATCACCGCCACCTTCATGCTCCGCATCTCACCGGCCCGCAGCAGGCGCACGAGATAGACGCCCGGGTGGACCGGGCGACCCTCGAGGAGCGGCACCTGGTGACGGCCCGCCGGAAGCCCGGAGAGGTCCCGTACGGCCACGCGGCGGCCGGCGAGATCCAGGAGTTCGAGCGAACCGGGGCGGTCATTCGTCGGGAGCGCCAGCGACACCGTGAGCTCACTCCGCGCGGGGTTGGGCCATGCGCCGAGCAGGGCCAGCCGCGGCGCCTCGTCGGTGACGTCGAGCGTGGACTCGTCGTTCAGCGCGAAGTCGGCGTTGCTCTGGTCCGCGAACTGCGCGGCGTGGCTGTTCACGACGCGCACGCGTGCCTGCGTCGTGGTGGGGCCCGTGGCGGTCCACGAGAAGCTGGTGCCGGTGAGGCCCGTCGCGAGCGTGCGCCAGTCCGTGCCGCCGTTCGTCGAGAGCTGTACGTCCACCGTCATCACACCCGGCCCTCGGGTCCAACTGATCGTGTGCTCCGTGCCGCCGTTCCACACCTCGCCGCCGTTTGGTGCCAGAACGGTGATCGCGCTCGAGAGCGTGCCCGCACAGCCGGCGAGCTGCCGGGACACCGACAGCGAGATTCGGTTGCAGGCGAACAGGTCGGGTGTGCCATCCTCGTTCCAGTCCTGCGCCACGACGGAGGCGGGGTTGCTGCCGCCGGTCGGGAAGAGCTGCGCTGGCTCGAACGTGCCGTTGCCGAAGCCCAGCAGCACGGACGTCGAGTTGTTCGAGTTGTTGCTCGCCACCGCGAGATCGGCTCGGCCGTCGTGATCCCAGTCGGCCACCTGCACGGCGTTCGGTCCCATGCCCGCGGCCACGTTGACCGGCGCCGCGAACGTGCCGTTTGGTATGCCGCCGGCACCCAGGCCCTTGAGGTAGCTGATCGTCGTGGTGCCGGTGTTGCAGACCACGAGGTCGGTGAGCCCGTCGGCGTCGAAATCGCCGGTGGCGATGTGGTTCGGCGCCGAGCCGGTGACGTAGTTGGGCCCGAGCGCGAACGTGCCGTCGCCGCGGCCGCTGGTGCCGTTGCCGTAGAGGATGCGTAGCCCGCCGCCGCTCACCGCCACGTCGGCGATGCCGTCGGCGTTCAAGTCCTGGACGAGCAGGCCGCGCGTGACGCCGCCAGCCGCCACGGCCTCGGGTGCGGCGAATGTGCCGTTGGGAACTCCGGCCGTGCCCTGGCCGCGCAGAAGCGAAAGTGAGGAGCTCCCGCCCGCGACGAGCAAGTCTTGGAGCCCGTTCTCGTCGAAATCGTCCACGGCGATGCCACTGGGCTGGAACGCGAACGTTGCGAGCGTGGTGCCCGCGTCGAACGCGCCGCTGCCCACGCCGCCGGAACCCAGCCCCAGGTGGAGGCGCAGCGAGTTATCGTCCTGTGCTCCCACGACAGCGTCCTGGATGCCGTCGGCGTTCACGTCGAGCAGCGCCAGGCACACGGGCGCGGGTCCGGTGGCCACGCTCACCGGCGCGGCGAACGTGCCGTTGCCCACACCACCCGCCCCTTGGCCCAGCATCGTCACCAGATTGCCGCCGCCCGTCGTGACCAGCGCCACGTCCTGGATGCCGTCCTCGTTCAAGTCCGCGCTCGTGATCGCGGTGGGCTGCGAGCCCACGGTGACGGCGGCGGCATTCACGAAACCACAGGACGTGGCCTTTACCTCGCCACTCCACTGCGACGAGTCGGCGAGACGCACGGTTCGCATGCGGTAGTAGTAGGTGCCGAGGCCGGACGTGAGGAATGGAGAGGCGGGGGTATGGCCGAGATACGCCGCGCCGAGATCGAGCGGGAACCGGCTGCGAACCACGCTGTAGCGGAGCACGCTCGGGCTGGTGCTGGCCGTCCAGCTCAACTGCACCCCGGTGGGCACGAGGGTGGCGATCGGGTTACGGGGCGGCGAGGGCAGCGGGAAGCCGCCGCAATCCGACAGCGTCGACCGCATGCGCGAGACGCATACGGTGTGGAACTCGAGCCGGATGCCGTTCGCAACACCCGCGAGCAGGTGGCAATAGCTCATGATCGTGCCCTTGTCGGGCGGCAGGTGATTGGAATAGGAGGCGCACGAGCCCTCGGCGGTCTCGCACGAGTCGAGCGTGCCAGACGCGATGCGGCCCTCGACGACCCACGTGCAGCTGTGCGTGTGCGGGGAGCCGAAGTTGTGGCCCAGTTCGTGTGCGATGACCGTGATGTCCCATGTCGAGGTGGCGGTCGGATACGTGTAGACCGCGTCGATCGCGCTCACGCCGTAGGCATTCCCGCTGCAGATCGCGTCCAGAAACGCGATCCCGCCGCCCAGGCTGCGGCCCGAGATCAGATGCTCCGCGTTGCTCACGATGCCGCTGTTGTTGGCGAGCCAGTACGCCTTGAACTCGCTCAACTCGGTGCCCGTCGTGGGTTGCGTGTAAGGGTCGGAGGTCGTCGTCCAGAAGTTCAGGTAGACCAGGCTCAGCGTGGATTCGAGGTCGCGTTCGTAGATCAGGTTGACCGTGCCCAGCACCGTCGTGATGTAGGCCGTCGCCGCGGTGAGATTGCCCCCGAACTTGACGCCATAGATCTCGTAGTCGCAGTCCACGGCCAGCTTCAAGACAAAGCGGGTGCCGTTGAGTTGCGTGGCGTAGGGCGTGGCCATGCGTCCCAGGGGACGACGCCCGCCGTCCATGAGCCCATACTCGACCTCGTTCTGGGCGTTGATGCCGCATCGGAATCGCGACGCGACTTCGACGAGCGAACCCTCGGGCGCCAGCGCGTGTACACCCATGCTGGCGGCGTTGGGGCCGGCCATCTCCTGGACCGGCGAAAGCGTCCAGCGGCGATCGCCTCGCTGAACGAGGCCCACGACACCGCTCGGGGTCATGGACACCACCGCCCAGCTGCCGTCCTCGCCCGTGACCTTGCCTCGGAAGAGTGAGAGGTCGGCGACGAACGGGTGTTGCCCCGAGTCGTCGGTGAACGTGACGCCGGCGCCCTCCGCCATGAGCGGGTAGGGCTCGAGGTCCAGCTCGAGAGTCGCGCCCTCGGCGTCGGGCACGGACAAGTGGCCGCCGCCCGCGGCGCGAAACGCGGCCAACTCGCCCTCGTCCACTGCGAGCAGCGTGGCGCCCGACGCGGGGCTCGCTGCCATGCCGGACAACGCTCTCGTCGTGGCGAGGAGCCGGGACGTGGTCGGGTCGAGTCGCGAGAACGGGGAGGCGACGGCCACCGACGAAGTGAGCGCGAACACGATCAGGGCGTCAAGACCTACGCGGGCACAGGGCAGACGCATGCGAACGCCTCGGCAGGGTGTCGGAGCATGCCCGCGCTGCTCGCCGTTCGGGACGGGGCGTGCGTCAGTCCGGGCTGGATCGGTTGTGGAAAGTGTAACGGAGGGACCGGACCGCGCACCACATTCGCTTTGCGTCGAGGGACCGACCCCGTGCGCACTGCAAGGAGTCACTGCAGCTTGCGAAGGCGCCGCGTGCGACAGGCGTTGCCGGCTCCCCCAGGCTTCAGCGAACGAGGTGGAATCGCGTTGACGTGTTGTGCCCGCCCTGGCGGAGGGTCAGCACGTAGAGCCCCTGTCGGAGCCCCGAAGTCACGGGCAGCGAGAGCGTGTGCGGCCCCTGGCCGAGGCTCACGGAGCGCCGGAACACCTCGCGGCCCGAGATGTCGTGCAGGATCAACTCGGCGGGCTCGTTCGTGGCGAGCGAGAAGCTCACGCCGTAGGTGTTGCTGGTGACGGGATTCGGACGCGGCGCCGCGAGCGACAACGGGAACGTGCTCGGCAGGAACACACTCACCTGGCCGAACAAGATCTCGACGCCGTTCACGAACAGGCTGAGGCGATAGGAGTAGCCGTGGTCGCCGACCACGAGCGTGTCCGTGTAGGTGGCTTGGCCCAGGCCGTCGAACGACAGCAGGTCGCGATAGCTGAACACGCCCCCGTCGGTCGAGCGGTAGAGCCGCATCGTGAGCGTGTCGGCCGGCGTCGCGCGCCAATCGATGCTCACGCGGCTCGGCGCGAGGCGCACCGCTTCGAACGCCACCTGGGCGCCGTTCGGGATGAGCGGCACGCGCCCGGTGAACACGTCGGGATTGCCACGGCGGGCGTCGGCCCAGCACGGCCAGACGTACGAGTCGCTCGTGAACAGCGAGATGTAGTCGCCTTGGTTCGGCTCGATGTTCGTGGTCGAGGCGGACCAGCGCGACAGCGTGTCGCTGACCGTGCCGAGTGTGGTCCACGTAACCCCGCCGTCGCCGGAACGGGCCAGCACGGTGCTGGATTCACCGCCATCACTCGCGGGCGAAGCTTGGCTGAAGTCGTACCAGGCGCTGTACACCCCGCCGTCGGGCGCCACGGCCACCTCGGGGAGCCAGTCGTCAAAACCGACGGGGCTCTCGGTCAGCCGAACGGGCGCGGTCCACGTCGAGCCGTCCATCGAGGAGGACACGAACACGTCGCGCTGGTCGCGGCCACGCTCGCCGGCGCGGTCCACCGGCCCAACGCGCAGGCGATACCCGCCGCCGCCGAACCTCAGCCCGACGACCAGGTAGTAGGTGCCGGCGGTCGGCGCGGTGAACATCCAGCCGGCCGGGAGGCTGCTGGTGTTCGCGGTGGTGAACGTGAGGTTCGTGGTGCCGTCTCCGGCGAGCAGGCGCAGCGAGAATTCACTGCCCGCCGCCAACGAATCCGCGGCCGCGAGGAAGCTCTCCCCGGCAGCGAGCGGAACCGCGTACACGTCCACGATATCCACCGAGGAGGCCAGCGAGCCACGGAGCGTGTTTCCCACCGAAGTCAGCGTGGCATTCGCGATGGTGTTGTTCGGCTCGACCTCGCTCTTGTCTCCCGTCCGGCCGGCGGCGGCGAGGTCATCGAGCCAGTTCAGCGATTCCGCCCACGACAGGTAGACCCGGTCGCGTTCGGGCCCATGGCTGCGGTCCACGGAGATGCCGGCGAACTGCACGCCGAGGATTCGATTGAACCCGGGCGCCCCCGTCCCGAAGTTGGTGTAGAGCGAGGCCGCCGTCACCGGGAGCGAGAACGACGCCCCTGAATCGGTCGAGCGACGGACGCGGTAGAAATCCTCTTCCTGTTGACCGATCAGGTAGTACATCACGTAGACGTTCCCGTCGCCGTCCACCACCGGCCGCGAGCCGTGCACCCAACCGTTCTCGGTGGAGGTGTTGAGCGAGATGAGGAGCGGGGACGAAAATGTGACGAGCCCGCTGTCCGCCCGTTGGAACTCGACCTGTGAGCCCAGCTCGTTCGAGAACGTCGTGTAACTCAAGAAGACTCGGCTGCTGACGGAGTCGGCGACGATCCACTCCTTGTCAAGCGCGTCGTTCGAGGAGTTGAGCAGA
>JAHFBW010000085.1 GCA_023249845.1 Candidatus Eiseniibacteriota bacterium | reverse complement strand
GGTCCTCGATCTTGGAGAAGTCGAGGATGTCGTCGATGAGCGAGCGGAGCGACTCGGCGGAGTCATGCACGATGCCCAGGTAGTCGCGCTGGTGGCGGTCGAGCTTCGTGGCGAGCGCCAGCTCGGTCATGCCGATCACGGCGTTGAGCGGCGTGCGGATCTCGTGACTCATGTTGGCGAGGAACTCGCTCTTCGCCTCGGTCGCCGACTCCGCCCGCACCTTGGCCGTCTCGAGTTCGCGCACGAGCTGGGTGAGCCGCGCGGCGTGCTCCTCTTCGGCCCGGTGCGCGGCTTCGATCTGCTGCGCGTAATCGCGCAGCGACTGCTCCGCGTGCTTGCGGTCGGTGACGTCGCGCGCCACGCCGTACACCTGCCCCACCGCGGCGAGTGGCGCCGCGCTCCATGCCAGCCAGCGGTAGCTGCCGTCCGCGCTGCGGTAGCGATTCTCGAACTGCACCAGCTTGGCGCCACTGGCGATGCGCGCGAGCGCAGCCAGCGTGCTGTTCTTGTCGTCTGGATGCACGAGCTCCATGTACGACCGTTTGAGCAGCTCCTCGGTGGGGTAGCCGAGCGTGCGTTCCCACGACGGGTTCACGCGCTGGAAGTACCCGTGGAAGTCCCCGATGCACAACATGTCGGGCGACAGGGTGAAAAAGTGGTCCAGTTCGTCGCGCACGCGCTGCAGCGCGGACTCGGCGTGCTTGCGCTCGATGAATTGCCCGATCTGCCCGCCTACCGTGGACAGGCTCTGGAGCAGCTCACCGTCGGGCTCACGGATCTCGCGGCTGAAGAACTCCAGCACGCCGTGCACCTCACCCTCGAGCAGGATCGGAAAGCCGAAGGCAGCGTGGAGACCCTCGCGGTGCGCCACCGGCGCGCGCGGGAAGTTCGTGTCCACGACCACGTCGGGAAGCCATTGCGGCAGCCCGCTGGACCACACGCGCCCCGGCAGTCCCACGCCCGGCGCGAACGTCATGGCGCGACTCACCGCGGAGAACTCGTCGAAGTGCGATCCGGGCGACTGCCACAGGTCCACGCAACGCAGCCGGTCCCGATTCGCGTCCAGCATCCACACCGCGCCGTGATCCCAGCCGAGCGTCTCGCAGATCGCCTTGAGGACTTTCGGGATGCCCTCGGCGACCGTGTCCGACTCCGCGATGACGCGCGTCGTCGCGTACTGCATGGCGTGCAGCCGCTGCTCACGGTCGCGATCCGAGATGCCGGAGCTCATCGGACGTTTCCTCGTGGCCGGGTGCAACCGGGCGTCCGTGCCGTGCGACTCGAATCCGTTCTTCGCGCCGCGGGGCCGGCCTCTTCCTGAGGCCAACGTCCGACGCGGTCAAGAGCATCCTATGCGAGAAGGCGGGGCCTCGTCACCATCCGATGCCTCAACGCGCCCGCAGCGCCTGCCTCCACCCCGAGACCAGCACGATGGGCGCCGCGCCCTCGGACGCGATCACGTTGACCAGGAAGCGCTGGCCGTCCGGACTCACGTCCAAGGCTTCAATGAGATTCCGCAGGTTGGCCCGAAACAGCTCGACCTCGCGCCCAAGTTGCAGCGTTCCGGGAGCGACCGAGACGGCGACCACCATGCCATCCGGCCTCGCGTAGTACAGCTCGCGGTCATCCGCCCGCCACACTGGCAGCCCGCCTCCTCGGGAGGACACCTGGATCCGACCCGCTGTCTCGCCCGCCGGCAGCGAAGTCACCCCGGGTGCTGGCTCGATGTAGACTTGGGGATCCGCCGTGCCGACCGTGCCATAGGCCACCCAGCGCCCATCGTTCGAGAATCTGGCGAAGTTGATGGTCCCGGCGGGCGCGGCGAGCCAGTGCACGTGGCTCGTGTCCTGCAGTTCCACGACGCCGACGCTATCCGCCACGATCGTGGAGAAGTTTCCCGTTGCGAACAGCAGATATCGGCCATCCCTGGACCAGTCCAGTGGCCAGACGTCCCTGGAGCGACGAAACAGCAGCCGCGGGGCGCTGGTGCCCTCGATGGGGAGCGACAGGATCTCGTAGCGCGGACGGCCTTGGGTGCGAGCGCTCGAGGTGTAGGCGATCCGGCGCCCGTCGGGCGAGGGCACGGGCTGGTCGTCGTCGGCCTCGGTGAGCGTCAGGCGACGGGTGAGTTCGCGATCGAAGTCGTAGGCGAACAGGTCACCGTTGGGCAGCACCTGAGAGGAGTACAAGACCTGTCGTTCGCCGGGACAGATCCGCACCGCAAAGTGATTGCCGCTCTCCCCGACGGCGCGGAGCAGCCGCCCGCTGCGGTCGACCAGCCGGATCTGACTTCCCTGGCGGCCACCGACGGGCTGGTAGGCGAGCAGCCCGGCTTGCGATACGGAGAAATTCCCCTTCCACGTCGTGGGGTCGAACTGCACACGATCTGCCGTGGGAATCGCCTCGCCCGTGAAACGCAGCGAGCGAGGATCGAACGGGCGAGCCATGAGCACGCTGTCCCGGACGAACAGCAGGTAGCCGTCGGCATACTGCGCTTCAGTGGCTGTGGGTAGCAGCTGTCGCTGCTCGCGGCCATCAGTCGAGCCCACCCACACGGCGTTCTCCGGGCCGCTCACGTTTCTGTGATTGCCGGCCAGGAAGAGAAAGTGTCGACCATCGGGGAGGAACTGCGGCCAGCGATGCGTCGTGTGCCGCGACGAATCGCGTTTCGTGGTCGCGTGCGGTGCGCCGCCCGATGCGGACACGATCCACAGGTCCTCCTGGAAGTCGGGAGAGAACACGATCTCGCTGCGACGGTTCCAAGCGCCGCCGCGGCCACCGAGAGCGGCACAGATCGCGAACACCTGCCCGGTCGAGAGGTCCACACGCTTGAGTTTCTGGTCCGCGAAGAACGCCACGGAGCGGCTGTCGGGCGCCCAGAACGGGTATGTGGCGTTCTCGGTGCCGGGCACTGGGCGTGCTGCGAGCGCGTCGACGTCGCGCAGCCACAGGCGCGCGCCGCGTTCGTCGTCCACCGCGACGAACGCCACGCTCCGGCCATCCGGCGAGATCGCCGGCGGGCCGGCGTTGTCGCCGAAGAATAGGAACAGCGCGCGCGCCGGCTGCGGGATGATGGCGCGAACGACCGGCGCGCGCCGGTCGCGCGTGACCAGCAGTGTGGTGATCGCCGCGAGCAGGCCCAGCACGCCCACCGACCATGCAAGCCACTCGCGAGCGGCGCGCGTCCGCAGCGGAAGCGCGTGCGCGCCCGACTGCGAGCCGCCCTCCGTGAGCCAGCGTAACTGGAGCCTCGCGTCGTGCGCCGTCTGCAGCCGGTCCTCGCGCGACTTGGCGAGGAGCGCCTGGATGATCCGGTCGAGACCCTGTGGTGAGACTGGCGTGACCTGCGACGCGGGCGCGGGCTCGTCCTTCATGATCGCCGAGATCAGGCTCGCCTGGCTCGCGCCGGTGAACGCCCGGCGCGCGGTGACCATCTCGTAAAGTACGCAGCCGAGCGCCCACAGGTCGGCGCGCGCGTCAACGTCGTGACCTTCGAGCTGCTCCGGCGCCATGTACTGGAACGTTCCGACGATGGAGCCCTCGGCGGTGAGCGGCTGGGCGACCGTCGGGGACTGCGTGAGGCCCATCGAGGCGCTGCCCCCACCCACGCCCGACTGCGGGCCGGTGAGCGCGCGAGCGAGCCCAAAATCCATGAGCTTGGCGCCGCTCTTCGTGAGCATGATGTTCCCGGGCTTCAGATCGCGGTGCACCACGCCGGCACGGTGCGCGCGGTCCAGCGCGTCGGCGATCTGCTCGCCGACCTTCAAGGCCTCGCCCACCGGGAGCGGGCCCTTCGCGAGCCGCGACGCCAATGTCTCGCCCGTCACCAGCTCCAGGACCAGGTAGTCAGTCTCGCCCTCCCGGCCGACGTCGTGCAGTACGCAGATGTTCGGGTGATTGAGCGTCGAGATCGCCCTGGCCTCGCGCTCGAACCGCGCACGCACTTCGGCGTTGGCGGTCAGATGCGCCGGGAGCACCTTGATCGCCACCTCACGGCCGAGGCGCGAGTCGCGGGCGCGGTACACCTCGCCCATGCCGCCGGCGCCCAGCGGCGCGACGATCTCGTACGGCCCGAGGCGGGACCCGACAATGACGGCCATTGTGTGAATCTATCGCAGCCCGGGATTTCCCGCCCGCCGACTTCGCGCGTCGCGCCCGGTGCAGGACATGGGCACCTCGCGTCGGGGGCCGCGACGGAGGCTGGCGCGGCCCCTGACGACTCAGCTCATGGCCACAGCCACCCGAAAGTGCCCGCCGTGACGAGCGCGTACGCCAATCCGTCGAACGTGCTCTTCATGGTCGTGCTGCGTGAGCGCGCATGCCAGATGGAGTCCTGCCACAGCGCCAGCGCGTAGCCCGCGAACGCCACCGTGCCGGTGACGCGGAACACCGTCATATACGCGGTGCCGGGCACCAGCGTGATGCCGGCGACATAGCCCGCGATCAGGTTCACCACGACGCAGTAGAGGAACCACTGCCCGAGACTCTTCCCCATGTTGAACGGCCCGGGTTTCAGGAACGTGGCGAGGAATACCGGGCCCTTGTTCAGTTTGGCGAGGAACTCCGGCGTCTTCATGGCCTCCATGCTCCCCGCGCGCGGCACCATGTAGTCGCCGGGCGGAATCGAGAACTTGCCGAGCGCGTCGAGAAGGCCTGCCTCGTCGGGGATCTGGCGCAGGTCATTTCGGTGGTAGGTGAGCGCCATGTGGATCACCGAACTCACCACGAACACGAGCACGGCCGAGACCAAGATGGGGAGCCACAGCGAGAACACTGGGACGGCGGCTGGCATGGGCACCTCCCGGTGGAAGGGGCCGGCCCACGCGTCGGGCCGGTGCTGCGCCTATCAAGGATGCGTTCGCGGGGAGTGGCCGCGAGTCTAGCTCGGACTGCGTAACACGAGAACGCCCAAGTCGCTCGACGTGTGTGTGACCTCACCGATCGGTGAACTGACCCTTCCAGAGTTCTGCGAGTCCGCCCCGCGGAAGCGAAACGCCCACGCGGCGGTCCAGGATCGCCCCGTCACGGCCCACGCGGGCGTAGACCGCGGTGTGCGCGATGCCGCCCGCGGGGTCGCTGCGCGCGAGCAGGCCAAGCGCCTGCGCGAGCGGACCGAGCGTCGCGGAGTCCGGAACGAGCAGCGTCCAGCGTGGCGACTGGAGTCCGCGCGCCTCGGCGAACGCTCGCAGCGCCTCGGGCCGGTCATGGGCCGGGTCCAACGAGAACAGGACGAATCGGCAGCTCGTGTCGGCGCTCCATGCCCGATCGAGTGCGCGCAGCTCCTCCACCACCCGAGGGCACACCGTGACGCAGCGGGTGTAGATCGCACTCGCCACCCACGCGCGACCCCGGAACTCGGCGAGTCGCCTGGCGTGCGCGTCCGAATCGAGGAATGCTCCGCCAAGCGCGCTGAGCGAGCCACCTGCGGGCGACGCTGCTTCGGCCGCAGCGCCCTCCTGGACGCCCGGCGTGGTCACCGAGGACTCGCCCGCACTTCCGTGCTCCACCGGTGAAGTGCCCTCGACCGCGCAGCCCGCGCGCCAAACGAGCAACACCGCGAGCACGCCCATGACGGCGAGTCGAACCGCCATGCCGCGTCCCATCCCGGGAGAATCGCTCAATCGAACTCGTTCGCCGGATCCGGAGACACCTGGTCCAGCCCGACGCGGCCCACCTCGATGTCGGCGCGCGCGTAGCTCTCGCCCTTCATCTTGTGGCCCGAGAGCCGGCGCAGCATCGCGAGTTGGCCCGTGTGCGTGAGCGCGTCCGCGATCCCGCCCTGGAACATGCGCGCAGGGTCGTAGCCGATTGGCAGGCCATCGGCGAGATGCCGATCCGCGGCTCCGATCGCCGCAAAGAATCGAGCCACCTCGGCGTCCCATGCCAGCGGAGTGGAGCTGTTCCAGCGTGGCGAGCCTTGTAACTGGGTGAGCACCCAATCCATGAGATCGCCGATGTGGGCGAGGATCTCGATGACGCGCGGCGAGGACTCGCTGGCGCGATAGTCGCCGTACGCGGCGGGTGTGCCGCGCACGGTCTTGCCCGCGCGGTAGGCGAGAGTAGCGAGCGTGTGACGCAGGAACAGACGGGTATTGGGATCGTCGGCCGGGATGCGGGTCATGCGCGGATCTCCTGCCCAGTCAGGGTGTGTGACCCGGTGGAGGATACCCGCGCTGGCCTCACGAGGCACGCCACGCGGAGCCGGCGCGCCGAAGGCTCTCGCGTGCGCCCACAGCCGATGCCCCGGCGAGCGGCTGGGCCCGCTATTCGCGTGAGGTCAGAGCGAGCGCAGGAACTCGAGCAGCGCCAGCTGTTCGTGCGGCGCGAGCTTGCGGAATCGCTCGCGGGACTTCGCCGCCTCGCCCGCGTGCAGCTCGATCGCCTCCTGGATCGTGCTCGCGGCGCCGTCGTGCAGGAATCGCGTGGCGAGGTGCAATCCCATGAGCGGCTCGGTGCGGAACTCCGATGCGCTGGCGAGGCCCAGACAGATATCGCCGCGCTCGGCACCCATGTCGTGGAGCAGCAGGTCGGAGTAGGGCCGCACCACCCGGCGGTCGAGCGCTCGCACCTTGTTCACGCCGGTCACGAACGCCGGCGTATGACACGACTCGCAGCCGAGCTTTCCGAACAGGACACGGCCGCGTTCGCCTTCGTGCGTGAGCGGCAATGGGGGCGGCGGTGCCAGGAAGCGTACGAAGTCGTTGAGTCGCGCCAGCGATTCAGCGTCCAACTCGGGCTCCGGCGTCGGGTCCACGCCTTTGGGGATCGGCTTGTCCCCGATCGTCTCCTCGATCGGAAAGTCTGGATTCGTCAGGCCCATCTCGATCACCAGCGCGCCGGCGTTGAAGCCGTCGAGCTCGGGCAGCAGCGCCTTTCTGCCGAAGCGCCCGACGCGACCGTCCGTGAAGCGGTTCGCGCGGCCCGAGATACCATCGTGATCGCCGTCATCGGGATCGGCGCGGCGCAGGATGTCGCGTTCCGGGATGGCATTGAGGAGGCCGAAGCCGAACACATCAGGCGCGGTACGCACCGCGCGAACGTTGGCTTCGTCCGGGATCGGCTCGCTCTCGAGACCGGTGGCGCGCGTCAGCGCTGCGGTGGCATGGGCCTGGAACACGGGGCCGCCGAGCGCCGTCAGCAGGTCGCACGTGCCGTCGGGACGCATGAGCGTGGCGTGCGTCTCGCTCTCGTCGCCATTGCCGCCGGGTCGCGGGTCCTCGTGGCACTCGACGCACGACTCTGCGTTGAAGATCGGCCCCAGGCCCGCGCTGTCGGTGAACACGCGCTCGAACACCGCGCGTCCGAGCGTGAATCGCTCGAGCTCGGCAGGCGTGAGATCCGCGAGCGGGTCTCCGGCCGCCGGAGGCTTCGGGCATGCGCCCAGCGCACCCGCGGCCGTGATCGCGGCCCACGCGACCAGCAGTCCCGCCGCAGCCTTCACCGGATCCTCGCGGGTTCGCGGCGGTGATTCGAACGTGCGTGTCGGAGGGTCATGCTTCCCGCCTTGGTCCGGGTGACGCGGCCTGGGCGACATCTGGGCGAGCGGAAGGCGCGATCCAGTTGTCATCGCGTCCTCCGCTCGCTGCGGCGCGCAACGTCCGCGCCACGCCGCGACGGGCCGGATCACGCGCGTCCGGTACGGGTCAACCGACGACGCGGCGGCGAGCTGCGCGAATGCTTCCGGTGGCGGGTCAGTAGTCGAACGGACTGCGGCGTGCGAGCTGCGCGTTCGAGTCGTGCATCGCGCAATCGTTCAGACTCCGGCCGGGCCTCCCCAGTCGAGCCACTGGCCCGCGCCGGACTCTCGTGCGCGCGCGAGCAGCGCGTGTGCGGAGGCGAGATCCTCCACCGCGATCCCGAGCGACTCGAACAGCGTGATGTCGTCGGGTCCCGTGCGGCCGCGAAGTTTGCCCAGGAACACGTCACCCACCTCTCCCAGGAGGTGGTCGTCCGTTACCGCGCCTTCGCCGCGCGCGAGCAAGAAGTCCCCGGCTTCGGCGCGGCAGGATTCCAAGCGGTCGGTGAACAGGCGCGAGCGCGCCACCGCCTCGGAGTCCAGCTCGCGACTCGCCGCGAAGCACGCGCCGACGGCGTTCACGTGGGCGCCGGCTGCAAGCCAGCGTCCGAGCAGGACCGGCTCGCGCGCCGACGTCGTCGTGCACACGAGGTCGGCGCCGCGCACGGCGGATTCGGCGTCCGCGCACACCTCGATGTCAAGGCCATGGCGCGCGCCCTGCTCGCGCGCGAACTTCTCGGTGTTCGCGCGTGTCCGGCTCCACACGCGCACGCGACGCAGCCGCCGCGCCGCGAGCATCGCCTCCAGGTGCGTGCGCGCCTGCACGCCCGAGCCCAGGAGCGCCAGGTCGCCGGCGTCCTCGCGTGCCAGCGCGCGCGTCACCGCGCCCGAGACTGCGGCCGTGCGCACGGCGGTGATGGCGTTCGCGTCGAGGATCGCGAGCGGCTCGCCGTGGCGTACCCCGAACAGCATCACGACACCCTGGTGCGAATCGTAACCTGTGCCGTGATTGCCCGGCATGACGCTCACCACCTTGAGTCCGAACGCCTGGGGTGCTCCGAGGTAGCCGGGCATGAGTCCCAGGAGCCCGCTCCGGTCCGGGAGCCACACCATGTTGCGCAGCGGCAGCACGGCCTCGCCGCGCGCCAAGGTCGCGAGCGCGTCGCGCATCAGGTCCATGCACATCGCCATCTCGAGCTGCGCGTACACCTCGCGCTCGTTCATGAACAAGACTTTCATGCGGGCACCTTCGCGCGCGGGTAGAGTTCGACGAATCGCTCCGCGTCCACGTTGCCGCCGGAGACGATCACGGCCACGTTCGCGTCGCGCTCGAGCTTCACCTGCCCCGAGAAGAGCCCGGCGAGCGCGGCGGCGCCGGAGCCCTCGGCGACCAGGCGCGCCCGTTCGAACAACGCGCGCATCCCGTCAGCGATGCCCTCCTCGGAGACGAGCACGATGGACTCCAGGTGCCGCCGCGCGGCTTCGAGCGGGAGCGCGCCCACGAATGGCGGTGTGAGGCCGTCAGCGAGCGTGCGCGGACGCGGCACGTGGACGGGCTTGCCCGCGGCGAGCGCCGGCGTCATTCCCGGGCCGTCGGCCAGCTCGACGCCGATGACACGGCAGCGCGGCCGCAGCGCCTTGACGGCGCAGGCGACCCCGGTCATGAGCCCGCCGCCGCCGATGGGTACGAACACCGCGTCCAGCTCGGGACACTGCTCGACGAGTTCCAAGCCCAGCGTGCCCGCGCCGGCCAATCCATGCGGATCGTCGAACGGATGTACGAACGCGGCACCGGTGCGCGCCTCTTCCTCTCGCATGCGCTCGAACAGCGTCGCGCGATCGTCATGGAGCACGACTCGTGCGCCGTAGCCTCGCACGGCGGCCAGCTTGGAGCGCGGCGCATCGCTCGGCATCACCACCGTGCACGGCGCCTGGACGACTCGCGCCGCCCACGCCACAGCCTGCGCGTGATTGCCGGCCGACACTGTGAGGAGTCCCCGCTCCCGGCGCTCTGGCGGCAGCGCGAGCACGATGTTGAGTGCACCGCGCGGCTTGAACGAACCCGTCTTCTGCAAGCTCTCGGCCTTGAGGCTCAACCGGACGCCAGCGCGCTCCCCGAGGCTCGTCGAGCTCAGGACGGGCGTGCGATGCAGGTGGGGCGCCAAACGTGCGGCGGCCTCGCGGATCGCGGCGAGTGGGATGGGCATGACGAGCGAGGCTCGCAGCCGCGCATCGACAGGTCAAGCGCTCACGGGCCGGTGTCGGCTCGCGGCGCGCGTGCGCGAGGCGTTAGGCTCGGCGTCAGCCGCCCGCTGTTCGCCGCATGAGCTGCAGCGCATCCTTCCGGAGGTCCTCCGATGACTCGCCGCACGTGGCACCCTTTCGCCCGGTTCGCGTTCCTGACCGCTTTCTCACTGCTCGCCCCGGCGGCGTTGGCCGCGAACACGCTGCCGCCCGGCGAGGAGGACGCGCTGGCGCGGCTCGAGAGATCGCCCCGGCACGGTGAATACCTGGACGTCGCGTATGGCGACTCCACCAAGCTCCGCACGTGGATCGTCTACCCCGAACGGAAGGACAAGGCAGGCGTCGTCATCCTGATCCACGAGATCTTCGGCCTGAGCGACTGGATGCGCGGCGTCGCGGACCAGCTCGCCGCGGACGGCTTCATCGCCGTCGCGCCGGACCTGCTCTCCGGGCTGGGGCCCGGAGGAGGCGGTACGGAGTCCGTGGCGACGCGCGACGAGGTGGTGAAGCTGGTGCGCGGGCTCTCACTCGAGGAGAGCGCCGCCCGCCTCGCCGCGGTGCGCGACTGGGCGGTGCGCCTCCCGGCGGCGAACGGCAAGTGGGCGACGATGGGCTTCTGCTGGGGCGGCGGCCGCAGCTTCGCGGCGGCTGCCTCATCTCCCGCGCCGCAGGCGTGCGTCGTGTTCTACGGCGTCTCCCCGGACAGCGCACAGCTGCTTCAGGTCCGGTCCCCCGTGCTTGGTAACTACGGTGGCGATGACGCGCGCGTAAACGCCACGATCGAGCCGGCGAGGCTCGCGCTCACGGCGCGGAAGCAGTCGTACGAGCCGTTCACGTACGACGGCGCGGGGCACGGCTTCCTGCGGCAGCAGACCGGCCGCGACGGCGCCAACCTGCGCGCGACGCAGGCGGCGTGGCCGCGCACGCTGGCATTCCTGCGCAAGCACTTGAAGTAGCGCCCGGGCGCACGCGGCCCGGCAATTGAGCCGTGTGCGTCGGCCGCATGCGCTACCTGAGGAACACGATCCTCCGGTTCCACGTGCGGCCGGCGGTGGACAGGCGCACCCAGTAGACACCCGGCGCCTGCGGGCGGCCGGCGTCATCGTCGCCTCGCCAGCGGATGCGATACTCGCCCGGCGCGCGCGGGCCGTGCGCGAGGGTGCGCACGCGCCGTCCGTCGACCGCGAAGATGGACAGGTCGGCCTCGCCGCTGCTCGCGAGCGCGAACGCCACGTTCGCTTCGCCCTGGGCGGGATTGGGCGAGGGCGAGAGCAGCAGCGTGTGCGTCGGAAGCGCCGTCGTGAGCGCCTGGGTGAGCGAGCCCGGCTGGATCCGGTGGTTCGCGGGATCGCGCGCGACGACGTTCGCGATGCGGAGCCTCGCGTCGCCGTCACGGAGCACTCGGAAGCGGAACGTCGCCACGGGACCGCTCCCCGTGATACCCGAACCGCGCAGGCCGAGCAACGCCGCGTCCGCGGTGCCGGGACCCGGCGAGAACACGACTCCCCCCTGCCCCTCGAGCAACCCGGCGCCCGCTACCGAGATCGGCTGGAGCACGCC
>JAHFBW010000084.1:2822-11400 GCA_023249845.1 Candidatus Eiseniibacteriota bacterium | reverse complement strand
CGTCATGGATCGCGTCCTGGGCGGTGGCTCAGGCGGCGAGCTTGAGGCGGTGCCGGCGCTCATTGCGTAAGCGCCGCGTGACCACTTGGCCGTGGTAGTAGCGCACCCACTCCGCGGGCAGCGCGACGCGGTCGGGGAAGAGTCGTTGGCGGAGCAGTTCGGGGATGGGGATCGGGCGCTCGGCGAGCCCCAGGCGCATCGCGGGCGTGCCGCCACCGTGGCGTTCGGAGAACGGCTTGGAGCGGTTCTGCCACAGGATCAGCCAGGCGGCGCGCTCGACCACGGACTGGTGGCGCTTGGAGAAGGCGATCGTCTCGCGCTTGTGGTTGGCGCTGTTGTGCCGCAACAGCAGGTCGAGACGGTTGACCGGGAACAGGGGATTGCCCGCCGTGCGCGCCTCGCGGCTCGGGGTGCACTCGTGGCGGATGGCGTGGCCGCGGAGCCGGCGCAGCGCTCGCGGATAGTCCGTGTGCTCGTCACTGCGCACGGTCAGGGGCTGGGGCGCGGGGGCGGCCAGGCGCAGGGCGGTGGCGGTGCCCATCTCGATGCCGCGCGGGTCGGGCCGTCCGTAGGCGCGCTCGAGCTGCGCGCGGCGGCGCTTCTGAGCCGAGCTCATGCGGCCCTTGCGGCGCAGCTCGGTGTGCGTGAACGCGTAGCAGTAGTGAGAGATCGCGCCGACCACCAGATTCAGATAGAGCGGGTGGTACTGGCTGTGGGCGAAACTCTCGAAACCGTCGACGACCAAGGGCTCTGCGACCGCTGTCTGGGGCCGGTGCTGATGGAGGTAGAGCAGCGCGTGGCGCCCGAGCCGTGCGGCGTGGCGCTGGACGGTGGTCGCGGCGCACCGGGCCTCGCGGGCGATCTGGCGGTAGCCGGAGCAGGCCAGCAGCCGGAACGCGGTGGCGACGAGCACGTCGGGGCGGCGGAGCCAGTAAGTGGTGGAGAACGTCTGCGCACTGAAGGTGTGGCCGCAGTAGCCACAGCGGAAGCGTGGGACACGGTGCGGACTCGCCTGCCGGACGAAGGAGCCATGCCGTGTCCACCGCCAGCCGAGGATGGAACCGTGGAAGCGGCAATCACTTCGTGGGCAGTGTGGGGGCACGAAGGGGGCGCTCGAATCCGACATGCCCGAGTTCCACAGCACCCATCATGCCGACTACAATTATCGCCACACAATCCTTCGAGTAGCCGCCGGACGCGCGAATCGGCCCGCACCGGATCGAGTTCTCGCGCGGGCCGTTCACGTCCGGAGCGCGGGTCACTGCTTTCGCGCCGCGGTCGGCCGGGAGGCCCTCGCGGGTGCCTTCGCCGCCGCGCGCTGCTCAGCGATCGTGCGCCGAAGTCGCACGGGCAGGAGCCTCGCCTCGAGCCCGTGCCCGAAGTCGATCAGGCGCGCGGTGCCGATGCCCTTGTCGCGGATGCCGAGCGGCGTGGAGTCACCTGAGCGGCCGATCAACCAGGACTTCCGCGACGAGGTGGTGACGATGTCCTCGCGCGCGAGGTGGGTGATGGGCACGTCGTTCGTGTACCAGCTCGTGCGGTCCTCGCGCAGCTCGGTGTAGATCGAGCTGTCTCCCACGGCCTGGGTGACTCCCTTGCCCTGCTTCAAGCGGATCATGCGTCCCGTGAACGTGCCCTTCGGTGTCTGCACGGTGTCCACGCCAAGCGTGTCGCTCGTCCAGGTGACGGGAGTCTTCACGTCGTGCCGCGCCTTGAACGTGCTCGCGGCCGGCTTGTTGATGTCGATTTGTGGCGTCCCGTCCTCTTTCAGCATGGTGATCATCTTGCGCATGTAGAGCAGCAGCCGCTCGGTGGCCGAACTGTCGGTGAAGATCTCGTACGACATGAGCGCAGCGCGCGTCTGCGGCGGATCACCCGGCTTGTCCACCCAGGTCTCGAGCCAGAAGCACGGATCGCCCCAGAAGTCCTCCTCACCGGCGATGAGCACGGTGAGCGTGTAGTCGTCGGTCACGCCGAGCTGGCTCCTGGACTGCATGTGGTACTTGGCCCAGTCACCCACCTTGAAGTTGGGCTTGCGCGTGTAGTCCACGAGTCCGATGCCGTTCATGATGGCCTGACCCTGAGCGCGCGCCGGTGGCACTCCGAACGGAAGCGCGGCGACGACGAGAAGCAGCAGCCGGATGGCACGACGCATGCAGCGATTCTCCAGGACGAGCGGGGAGCGGGGCGGTCGGGCCGAGGGTCTGGCCGGCCGGGTTCGACGGAGGGTCGCGGCGCTCGGTCGAGCGCCGGCCTCGGGGCACAGATTATGGCAGCGCCGCGCCCACGGAGTGAAGCGCATGCCACCGCCCCGGAGAGGTCCTGACATGGACGTGGACGACCTGACACCGCCAGAACCTGCGGCCGCGGGGGGCGGGCGGGCGCTTCGGCCGCGCGAACGGCTGCGAGAGCAGGGACCCGCGGCGCTCGCCGACGCCGAGCTGCTGGCGCTCGTGCTCGGTTCGGGCACGGCCGGCCGGAGCGCGCTGCGAATGGGGCGTCAGCTCGCGCGCCAGCACCCCTCCGAGCTCGCGACTTGGCCGCTCGCTCGCTGGCTCGGGCTCGCGGGCGTGGGTCCGGCGCGCGCCGGCGCGCTCGTGGCAGCGTTCGAGCTGGGTCGCCGAGCGCACGATCGGCCGACATGCCGCGCGCCCATCCGCGGTCCGGAGGACGTGCTCGCTCACGTTCGCGATCTGCCGCGGGCGCGTCGGGAGCATTTCGTCGTGCTGCTGCTCAATGCCCGCCACGAACTCGAACGCCGCGAGACGGTGAGCATCGGGTCCTTGAACGCGAGCATCGTCCACCCGCGCGAGGTGTTCCTGCCCGCGATCCTGCATTCCGCGGCGAGCGTCGTGCTCGTGCACAACCACCCGAGCGGCGATCCCGAGCCGAGCGAGGAGGACCTCTCCATCACCCGGCGGCTGCTCGAGGTGGGGGAGCTGGTGGGCATCAGCGTTCTCGACCACGTCATCGTGGCCGCGCGCGGCACGGTGAGCTTCCGGGCGCGGCAGTTGCTCTAGCACGGCTTGGCCACGCGAACCCGGCGCCGATTGTCCGCCACGCGCGCTTGCGGCATGCTGACCGGATGCGGGGTGCCAGAGCGAGCGCCCCTTCGCCGACGTCCCCGAGGTGCTCTCATGGGCAAGAAGGACAAGCGCATCGACGCCTACATCGCGCGTGCCCCGGAGTTCGCGCGCCCCATCCTGAATCACCTGCGCGCCGTGGTGCACGAGAGCTGCCCCGACGTGCAGGAGACGCTCAAATGGAACATGCCGTCGTTCGAGTACAACGGCCTGCTGTGCGGCATGGCGGCATTCAAGCAGCACGCCACGTTCGGGTTCTGGAAGGGGAAGCTCATCCTGGACAGGAGCGGGCGCGACCTGAACGACGCCATGGGCCAGTTCGGCCGGCTCTCGTCGGTGAAGGACCTACCCGCCAAGCGCGTGCTCGCCGGCTACGTGAAGAAGGCGATGGCGTTGAACGAGGCGGGCACTACCGTGAAGCGCGTGGTGAGGCCGCGGGCGGTGCTCAAGATGCCTCCCGATCTCAAGGCCGCGCTCGCGAAGAACCGCAAAGCGCTCGCGTCCTGGGAAGGTTTCCCGCCGAGTGTCAAGCGCGACTACCTGGAGTGGGTGCTCGAGGCGAAGCAGGAGGCCACGCGCACCCGGCGGATCGCCACTTCCGCCCAATGGATCGCGGAGGGTAAGCGCCGACAGTGGAAGTACGAGCGGTGACGGGCCCCGTTTGAGCACGCCCCTCGAAGCCGCGTTGCCTCCCGCGCTCTTGACGCTGCTCGAATCGCTGCGGCCTCCGAACCTCGCGCACATGGCGCTTCATCCGGGAGATCCCCCGCGCCGGCAGCCGGTGCACGTGGTCTATGGCGGCGGTCACCTGTTTCGCGCCGACACCGCGGCCAAGCTGGGCGAGGTGGCGCGGCGGGCCATGGCCACGTACGCGCCGGACGCGGCGGCGCTCGACGCGGCGCTGGGCCTGGGCCCGATCGCCGAGGCGGTGCACGAACGCGTCACCGACAAGCTCGCCCGCGAGCCGGTCGAGGACTTCCGCATCGACTTCGAGGACGGCTACGGCACTCGCGCCGACGCCGACGAGGACCGTGACGTGGCCGCGGCGGCGCGCGAGGTCGCACGCGGATACAAGGCAGGTACGCTTCCTGAGTACATCGGCGTTCGCGTCAAGCCGCTCACCGAGGAGCTGCGTGCGCGCAGCACGCGCACGCTGCGGCTGTTCCTCGCCACGCTGCTCGAGGAGGCGGGGGAGCTGCCGCCGGGGTTCGTCGTGACGCTGCCCAAGATCACGGTGGTCGAGCAGGTGAGCGTGTTCGCGGCGCTGCTCGGGGCGCTCGAGCGTGAGCTGGGGCTGGACGACAGCACGCTTCGCTTCGAGGTCATGGTCGAGACACCTCAGATCGTGCTGGGGTCCGATGGCACGTCGGCGCTGCCTCGCCTGATACCGGCCGCCGCCGGCCGACTCGAGGCCGCGCACTTCGGCACGTACGACTACACCGCGTCGCTGGGGATCACCGCGGCGGAGCAGCGCATGCGGCACCCGGTGTGCGACTTCGCCAAGCACATGATGCAGGTGGCGTTTGCGGGCACCGGCGTGTGGCTGTCGGATGGCTCCACGGCCGTCCTGCCAGTTCCCGTTCATTCGGCCGCCGGCGGGAGAGAGCTCTCCGCCGCGCAGCGCGCCGAGAATCACGCCGGCGTGCACGCGGCGTGGCGGCTCCACGCCGAGGACGTGCGGCACTCACTCGCCGGCGGTTTCTACCAGGGCTGGGACCTGCACCCGGCGCAGCTCGTGTCGCGCTACGCGGCGCTCTACGAGTTCTTCCTCTCCGGGCTCGACGCGGCGAGCGACCGGCTCCAGAACTTCGTCGCCAAGGCTGCCCAGGCGACACTCGTGGGCGATGTGTTCGACGACGCGGCCACGGGGCAGGGGCTGCTCAACTATTTCCTGCGCGCGGTGCAGTCGGGTGCCATCACCGAGGCGCAGGCCGTCCAACGCTCGGGCCTCACCGTGGACGAGATCCGCGGCCGCTCGTTCGTGGCGATCCTCAAGGCTCGCGGACGGGTGTGACGGCGGCGGGGCGACCGGTGCGCGCACGCCAACCGAGACCGCTTCACCCATGAGCCGACACCGGGCCAGTCGTCCCGCGTCACCCGCGGCGTCCGCGCGACCCGCGGCACACGCACCCGAGCCGCTACCGCCGCTTCGCGGTGCCACGTACGCCGCGCTGCTGTTGCTTCTCGAGACCCGCCCCGCCGCGCTCGGGCGCTCGGACGGAACGACGAGGCGAGAGCGGCGTTCATCCGCGCACGTGAGGTGCCCGCGACGAGTGCGGAGGCGAGCGATTCGCTGCGGACGATGGGAGCCCGCTGACGCCGCAGTGCCGGCCGCTCAACTGCCGCGGTAGGTCGAGTAGCCGAACGGCGAGAGGAGCAGCGGCACGTGATGGTGTTGGCGCGCGTCGCGCACCTCGAACACCACCGTCACCTCGGGGTGGAAGCTCGCCACTCCGCGCGCCCTGAACCACTCACCCGTGGCGAACGTGAGCCGGTAGCGACCGGCGGCCGGCGGCGTCGGGAATCCTTCGCGCACGCGGCCGTCGTTGTCCGTCGTGACGCGCCCCAGCATGGCCCAGCCGGAGGCTTCGGCGCGTTCGAGCGCCACGCTCACGCCCGCGGCGGGGGAGCCCGTCGAGAGATCCAGGATGTGCGTGGTGATGCCGGTCATGGAGCCTCCTCGCGGGCAGCGTCACCCGCCAGCAGTTCCTCGAGCCTGAGTCGGGTGATGCGATGCAGCTCGCGCGCGGTGTTCGTGCGCTCGGTCTCCGGGTCGTGCGCGAGACGCTCGGTGAGCGAGCGCAGCATGTCCTCGGCCGAGAGTCCCTTGGCGCACAGGATGAACGTGTGCCCGAAGCGGCGCTCGTAGTCGGCGTTCCCCTGGGCGAGCGCGGAGCGCGTGTCCGTGTCGGCCGACGCGGCGCCTCGTTGCTCGCCGGCGGACCAGCGGCGCGCGCGCTCGTCGAGCGGCACGGCGGCCGCCGATGCGCCGAGTCGCGGGTGGTGGGCGATCGCTGCGAGCCGCTGTTCGAGCGTCAAGCTGTCCCAGGTGCGGTCCGCCGCCGCGAACACGCCCTTGGGATCACGCCACGGTCGCGTGGCGAGCATGCCTTGGACCCAGTCAGGAGCGCCGCAGCAGGCGGTGAGCAGCGCGCGCGCGTGCTGGATGGGCAGGGCGTTGAGCTCGTCCATCGTGAACCAGCTCACGCGATCCGCCCGAGCACACGCAGCCGCGCCACGCCGCCGTCGGGGAAGATGTTGAGCCGGACGTGCGTCGCGGCGGGCTCGCCCGTCACGTCCCACGCATGCCGGGCGTGCGGCTGGAGCGCGGTCCCGGGGAGGAGCGGCTTCCACGCGGTGCTCACGGCGAGCGTCAGCCCCTCGGCGCCGGGAGCGTCGAGACTTTCCAGCGAGCAGCTCCCTGGCGCGTTCCCCTTGAAGTGGTCGGTGTCGAGTTCCAGGTGCTGGAGATGTCCGCGCGCGGCGAGCCGTACGACGCTCCAGTCGTGGCCCGGTCCGCGCCGCCGCTTCGTCTCCCACCCGTCGCCCATGTGCGTCGAGCGGCCGGGCAGGATGAGGTTCTGTCGATGCCCGAAGAACATGTCACTGCACGAGACGACGTAGCCGCCGTGCTCCATCGCGGCCAGGTCCAGCTCGCGGCCCGGGGCCAGCAACGCGGGATCCGGCCGCGCCTCGCCGTGCACACGCAGTCGCGCCACGCCGCCGTCGGGGACGATGTGGAATCGGAGGTGCGTCACGCGGTCGTTCGATTTGACCGGGAATGGGTTACGCGTGTCACCCGCAAGCGGCGAGCGCGCGACCAGTGCGTGCCAGCGGACGAGCGGATCGGCGGCCAGTTTCTCGGGATCGGGCACGCCCGCCACGGCGACGCCCTCCAGCTCGAACGCCTCGGGGTAGTTGCCGCGGAAGTACGACGTGTCCACCACGATGCCACGCACGACGCCGGGTAGCCCCAAGCGAATCAGGCACCAGTCGTGACCCGGGCTCCGACGGCGGCGTGTCTCCCAGCCATCCATCCACTTGCCGCGATCGGTGTACTCATGCTCCTTCCACACCGGCTCCGCCGCCTTGAGCAGCGACTCCTTGGGCGCGAAGAACTCGTCGTTGGCCAGAAGCACAGCGCCACCGAGTCGTTCGGCGGCCAGGTCCACGAGATCGGTGAACGCGGGTTCGGTCATGCGACGAGTGTCTCCCGGGTGAGGAGCTGGCCATGGCCCGCCACCACGCCGCGGTCGCGAGCGAAGACCAGCGTGCCACGAACGTACGTGGCGTGCACGACGCCGTGGAGCCGGGCGCCCCGATAGGGGGTGATCGGGTGGCGGTGGAAGAGCCCGCGCTCCTCCACGGTGAACGTCTCCTCGGGATCCCACGCCACGAGGTCCGCATCGTGGCCGGGAGCGAGTGCCCCTTTCCGGTGGTCGAGCCCCACGAGTCGCGCCGGCGCCTTGCCCAGCCACTCGCCGAGCCGCTCGAGCGGGAGCCCGCGCTGGCGCATTCCGCTCCACAGGACGGGCAACGTGAGCTGGAGCGACGCGATGCCACCCCATGCCGCCATGAAGTCGCCGCTGTCGCGATGCTTGAGCGCCGGCGGGCACGGCGAGTGGTCCGAGGCGACCTGCTGGAGATGGCCGCCGGCGAGCCCACGCCACAGCGCCTCACGCTCGTCACGGTCCCGGATCGGCGGCGCACACTTCCACTCCGTGGCGCCGTCGGCGACGTCCTCGGCGGCGAAGTGGAGGTAGTGCGGACAGGTCTCCACCGTGACACGCACACCTCGTTCGCGCGCCTCGGTGATGGCGGCGAGCGACGCCCCACTCGAGAGATGCACGATGTGAACGCGCGCGCCGTGTCGTTCCGCGAGCCTGAGCAACAGCTCCACGGCCTGTATCTCGGCGGCCACGGGCCGCGTCGCGGCATAGGTGGCGTAGGCGCGGGCCACGGCCGGCATGGGCACTGCCGCGATGGGACCGGGCAGCTCGGCGTGCGCCATGAGCACGGTGCCGAGCGGCGCAAGCACCTCGAGTGCGCGCGCCACGACGGATTCGTCGGAATGCCGGAACTCGTCCACACCGGAGGGCACGAGGAAACACTTGAAGCCGAGCACTCCGGCCTCGTGGAGCGGCACGAGCTCGCCTTCGTTCCCCGGCACGACGCCGCCCAGGAAGCCCACGTCCACGCAGCACTTGCCCAGGGCGGCGGCCTGCTTGGCGCGAAGCGACGCCACGTCGAGCGTGGCAGGCACGCTGTTCAACGGCATGTCCACGATCGTGGTGACCCCGCCCGCGGCGGCCGCGCGCGTCGCGGTTTCGAAGCCCTCCCACTCGGTGCGGCCCGGCTCGTTGACGTGCACGTGCGTGTCCACGATGCCCGGGCCCACGACGAGCGAACCCATGTCCGTGACCGAGACGTCGGGTGGCGGCGAGTCGTGCGCGCGCAGCGCGGTGATGACGCCGTCTCGCACCTCGATCAACGCG
>JAHFBW010000084.1:0-2812 GCA_023249845.1 Candidatus Eiseniibacteriota bacterium | reverse complement strand
TCAACGCGGGTCGCAGGCCCTCGAGAGTGAGCACGCGGCGCGAGCGGAGCGCCAGGTGGGTCATGCCGTCCGCGCCCAGAACTCGCGCACGAGGTTCGCGGCGACCTCGCGCCGGTAGTCGGCGGTCGAGCGCAGATCGTCGATGGGCGAGATCTCGCGCTTCAACTCGGCGAGCGCCGCCTCGAGCGATCCGCCGGAACCCAGCACGCGCTCGGTTTGCGGCAGCCGCACCACGGTGGGACCTACGCTACCGAGTGCCAGCCGCGGCGTCCCCGCGCGTACGCCGGCGAACACCACCTTCGAGATGGCTTGCGCGGCACGCATGCCCACCTTGCGAAACCATTGACGGGAGTCCACAGCGGGCACCTCCACCGCGGTGATGAGCTCGTCCGGCCGCCGCACGCTGGTCCGGTAGCCGGTGTAGAACGACGTGAACGGCACGCGCCGTTCGCCCTGGGTGCCGTGCAGCACCACTTGCGCCTCTGCCGCGGCGAAGACAGGCAGCGTGTCGCCCGCCGGCGAGCCGTTCGCGAGGTTGCCCCCCACGGTGCCCCGGTTCTGGATCTGGATGCCCCCCACGAGTCGCGACGCCTCCACCAGCATGGGGAGACGCGAGCGCACGAGCCGCGAGCGCTGGAGGTCCGTGTAGGTGGCGAGCGCGCCGATGACAAGGTTTCCGTCGCGCTCGGTGATGCGACGGAGCGACTTGAGCGGCGTGAGATCGAGGTAGCGCGACCCCGGTCGCTGGCCGAACTGGAGCGCGACGAACACATCCGTGCACCCGGCGAGCGGCACGGTGTCGGGCTCGTCTCGCAATATGGCGAGCGCGCCGTCCAGCGTGCGGGCCCGCCGCAGCGTGAAGTCGCGCGACGAAGTCCTCACGTGGCGTGGCGCTCTGCATGCGCCGCCAAGACGGCGCGGTGGATGGCCTCGTAGCCGGTGCAGCGGCAGAGATTGCCAGCGAGTGCCTCGCGAACGCGCGCGAGCGTGGGCTTGCGCGGCGCGTCCACGAGCGCCTTCGCGGCCAGCACGACTCCCGGCGTGCAAATGCCGCACTGCGCACCCACCTCGGCCATGATGCTCCGCTGGAGCGGATGGTCGCCGCCCAGGCCTTCGATCGTCACTAGCTCGCAGCCCTCGGCCTGCGCCACCGGCATGAGGCAGGACACCACGGGCTCGCCGTCCACCAGCACGGTGCAGGCGCCGCACTCGCCCTCGCCGCAGCCCTCCTTCGTGCCGGTCAATCCGCAGTCCTCACGCAGCACGTCCAGGAGCCGGCGCATCGGGTGCGTCTCCAGCTCGCGAGACTCGCCGTTCAACGTGAAGCGCGTCCTCATCGGGCGCCGTCCCCTTGCGCGGCGACGTTCGCGGGCTCGAGTCGCGGCGTTCGCAACAGCACCTCCGGCGTCGCGGGGATCGAACGCACGTCGAGACCGGCGTGACGGAGCGCGTTCACCACGGCCGGGGCGGGGCCGTCGATGGGCATCTCGCCGACGCCCTTGGCGCCGAACGGTCCGCCGGGGAAGGGATTCTCGAGCATCACCACGTCCATGGGCGGAGTGTCCAGCGTGGTGGGGATGACATAGTTCGTGAGTTGCGCATTCGCCATCTGGCCGTCGCGCATGACGACGTGCTCCAAGAGCGCCCAGCCCAGTCCCTGCGCGGTGGCACCCT
This sequence comes from Candidatus Eiseniibacteriota bacterium, assembly GCA_023249845.1. Lineage (GTDB taxonomy): Bacteria > Eisenbacteria > RBG-16-71-46 > RBG-16-71-46 > RBG-16-71-46 > JAIOPA01. The sequence continues at coordinate 1,138 of JAHFBW010000084.1, read as the reverse complement.
CGATCTGACCGCGCGCCATGGCGGGGTGGATGGGGCGGCCGAATTCCTGAACCGCGGTGAACTTCATCACCCGGGTCTCGTGCGTCACCGGGTCCAGCTCCACCTCGGCCACGTCACAGCCCCACGCGTACGTGGCGTACGCGTCGCCACGATAGGTCTCGTCGCTCCACTGCCGGCCCTCGGGTGCGGCGTACTGCTCCTCGAGGTGCAATCGGCCGTGGCGGGCATGGTGCTCAGCGGGGGAGGCGCCGGCGAGCTGCTCGCGCATGCGACGCGCGCACTTCTCGAGCAGCCCACCCACGACCATGCACGTGCGCGACGCCACGGTGGGCCCCGAGTCGGGTACCACCGACGTGTCGGGCTGCGCCACATCCACCTGCTCGTACGGGATGCCAAGACCGTCGGCCACGATCTGCGCCAGCATGGTGCGCGTGCCCTGGCCGATCTCCGTGTTCGCGACCAGGATGCGCGCGCCCTGCGGCGTGGTCTCGAGCCCGACGCGTGAACCCAGCATGACCTCGCCGCTGCCGGTGAAGCCGGCGCCGTGATAGAACAGCGAAAGCCCGATGCCGCGGCCGCTGCCCGCGAGCGACGCGCGCCGGCGCTTGAACCGCGTGCGGCGCACCGCCTCCTTCAACACCGCCACCGCGCTCGTGTCGGGGCCCAGCTTCTGGCCGGTGGCCGTGGTCTCGCCGGGCTTCAGGGCGTTTCGGAGCCGTACCGTGACGGGGTCGAGTCCGAGCGCTTCCGCGATGCGGTCCATGTGCACTTCCATCGCGAACTGCGTCTGCGGCGCTCCGAAGCCGCGGAACGCGCCATTGGGAGGCGTGTTCGTCATCACGACGCGACCTTCGATGCGCGTGTTCGCACAGCGGTAGGGACCCGCGGCGTGGATGGCCCCGCGCGACAGCACGACCGGGGAGAGCGTGCAGTAGGCGCCCCCGTCCATGAGCACGTCCACCTCCATCGCGGTCAGCCGGCCGTCGCGCGTGACGCCACTGCGGTGGCGGACCACCGACGGATGGCGTTTGGTGGTGGCGATCATGTCCTCGGTGCGGTCATAGACGATCTTGACCGGCCGGCCGCTCTTCAGCGCCAGCAGGCAGGCGTGCGCGGCGATCATGGAGGGGTACTCCTC
>JAHFBW010000083.1 GCA_023249845.1 Candidatus Eiseniibacteriota bacterium | reverse complement strand
GGAGGATGTGCGGGTGGCGCAGGCGCGCAGCGACCTCGATCTCGCGCAGGAAGCGGTCCGGGCCGATCGCGCGAGCGATCTCCGGGCTCAAGACCTTGATCGCGACCGCGCGCCGATGCCTCAGGTCCTCGGCGAGGTACACGGTGGCCATGCCGCCGCGGCCGAGCTCGCGTCCCAATGTGTAATGACCGGCGAGAGCCGCGTTCAGTTCGCCAGTGATGTCAGGCACGTCGCAGATCCCTCCAGCAGGCGCGTGCGATCGGGAGCGAAGCTACCACCGCGCATGGTCTCGTCGCGCGTGCGACGGCCGGTGAGCCAGCTTCACTTCGCAAAGGGGGCATCAGGTTCGAGCCCCTGCGGACGCATGCGCCTTGTTGCACTGCCCATTTGTGCAGTAAGCTCGGCATGGTGCCCGAGCCCTGTCATGTTCGAATCGCTCAACGATCCCGTGGACGTGCTCACCGCGTTCGTGGACGGTTCCATGCGCCCCATCCGCTTCCGGTGGCAGGGGCGAGTCGTCCGCGTGCGGCTGGTGACCGGCCAGTGGGCGCGCCGCGAGGGCCAGGCGGTTCTTCGCTACTTCGCCGTCCAGGGCCCGGCCGACGACAGCTACGAGCTCTGCTACGACGCCCGCGGGCCCTCGTGGGTGTTGAGCCGCGCCTGGACCGGGCCACGATGAGACCGCACGCAATGACGCAGAGTCTCGCATGAGCGGAACACACAGGCTCACGATGAGCGCAGCGAAGACGCTCACGATGAGCGCAGCGAAGAGCCTCCCATGATCCTGCTCGTGGACATGGATGCGTTCTTCGCGTCGGTGGAGCAAGCGCACCACCCGCACCTGCGCGGCAAGGCCATCATCGTCTGCGGCGACCCCAGCCGGCGCGGCGTGGTGACCGCGGCGTCCTACGAGGCGCGCCCGTTCGGCGTGCGCGCCGGCATGCCGCTCGCCGAGGCCAAGCGCCTCTGCCCGCACGCCGAATACGTCGAGGGCAATCCGAGGAAGTACGTCGAGAAATCGCTCGAGCTGCTCGAGATGTTCCTCACGATCACGCCGGACGTGGAGCCGTTCAGCGTGGACGAAGCGTTCTTGGACCTGCGCCGGCTGCCGGGCCGCGGCCAGACGATGGAGTCGGCGCGCGCGATCGCGCGCGAGCTGCAAGACCGCATCCTCGCGACCCACGGCCTCGGCGCCTCGATCGGCATCGGCCCGAACAAGCTGATCGCGAAGATGGCCTCGGGCGTGCAGAAGCCGCGCGGCCTGACCGCGCTCACCGAGCATGAGTTCCGCGGCGTGTTCTGGCCGCAGGAGGTGCAGGCGCTGTGGGGAGTGGGGCCCAAGATGAGCGAACACCTGAACGCGCTCGGCATCCCCACCGTGTCGGCGCTCGCTAACGCACCGGTGGACCTGCTCAAGCGCCAGTTCGGCCTCGTGGGTGAGCACCTGCGCGAAGCGGCGTGGGGGCACGACCAGACGCCCGTGATCCCGTACCACGAAGGCCTCGACCCCAAGTCCATGGGGCACGAGGTGACGCTGCCCGAGGACTGTCGCGATCCGGAGTTCCTCGAGGGCACGCTGCTCCGACTCTCGGACCAGGTCGCGCGCCGGCTTCGCTCCGATGGCTTTCGAGGCCGAACCGTCACGGTGAAGCTGCGCGATTTCCGGTTCCGAACCGTCACGCGCCAGCGCGCGATGGCCACGGCGATCGACGACCATGCGAACCTGTTCGAGGTGGCACGCTTGCTGTGGCGCGAGAACTGGAAGGGTGAGCCACTGCGGCTCCTCGGCGTGTCGGTCTCGGCACTCGTTCACGCCGACCAGGAGCAGCTCGAGCTGTTCACCGGCGACGAGCGCGGCAAAGTGCTCCAGGAGGCGCTCGATCGCGTGCGCGACAAACTCGGCGAGGCCTCGGTCGTGCCCGCCGGCTCTCTGGCGCATCGCCGCTCACTCAGGCACGTGCCGTTCGGCGCCGCCAAGCGGGGCCGCGAGCACGGCGAGGGCTACGCCGAGGGTGCCGACCCTTCCGCACCAGATCCCACGCAACTGAAGCCACGCCCCAGGCCGAGGGATGACGCGTGAGCGCCGAGCCCGCGGTGTTCGTGGGGACGTCGGGCTATTCGTTCGCCGATTGGGTGGGGCCGTTCTATCCGCCCGGTACCAAGTCCGCGGACTTCCTGAGGTACTACGCGCACGAGTTCTCGTGCGTCGAGGTGAACTCCACCTACTACGGCATCCCGGAACCGCGCGTGCTGCAGAGAATGGAAGCGAAGACACCCGACGGCTTCCGGTTCATCGTCAAGCTGAACCAGGCCATGACGCACGAACGGAGCCTCGAGCCCGCGCTGGTGGCGCGTTTCCTCGAGGCGCTCCAGCCATTGAAGGACGCGGGCAAGTACCACGGGCTGCTCGCACAATTCCCGTGGGCGTTTCGCCGGGACGACGGCGCGAAGACCCACTTGGAGAGGCTGCGCGCAGTGCTCCCGGGTGAGCCGCTGTGGATCGAGTTTCGCCACTCGTCGTGGATGCACCCGCAGCTGCCCGCGTGGCTCGCCGAGCGCTCGCTCGGCTACTGCGCCGTGGACGAGCCCGCACTCCCGGGGCTCGTGCCACCGGTGACGCACGTTACGAACGGCGTCGGCTACGTGCGCTTCCACGGGCGGAACGCTAAGCACTGGTGGGGCGGAGGGGCTCGCGATGCGGCCGCGCCCGGGCCCGCGAGCGCGGCAGTCGGGGGTGGCTCGGCCGCGACCGACGTGCCGCCGAAGCCGGCTCCGGCGCGTCGTGAGCAACTGCGCTACGACTACGACTATCCCGAGCGGGAGTTGTCGGAATGGGTCGCGCGCGTGAACGAGCTGGCCCGGCAGGCGAAGCAGACGTACCTATTCTTCAACAACTGCCACGCCGGCCAGGCCGCGAGGAACGCGAAGCTCATGGAGGAGCTGCTGCGTCGCTCGGGACTCAAGCTCTGATGCGTCGAGTGTTGACGCCCGCGCGCCGGCCCGGCTAGGGTGCCGCCCGGCGCGTCGCCGAACCACGCGACGCCCTGCCTGACGGCGAGCTGCACGCCGGTGTTCGGAATGCCAAGGAGGAGCGATGGACCAGGGGCCGAAGTCTTACTGGGCGGAATTCCTCGGGACGTTCACGCTGTGCTTCATCGGGCAGGGCGCGATCGTCATGCAGCACGCGACCAACTGGAACGACCTCCTCGTCATCGCGATCGCGCACGGCCTGGCTCTCGCCACCATGATCTCGGCGCTTGGAGCCTGGTCCGGGGCGCACTTCAATCCCGCGGTGACGTTCGGGTTCGTGATCACGCGCCGCATGTCGCTGACGTCGGCGATCACCTATTGGGTGTCGCAACTTGCCGGCGCGATCGCCGCGAGCTTCCTGCTCCGTTCCGTGATGCCCGGTGAGGCGGGGGAGGCCGTCCACTACGGCGTGCCGCTGCTCGCGTCGGGTGTCTCGGTGTCGCAGGGGCTGCTGCTCGAGTTCGTGATGACGTTCTTCCTGGTCACCGCCGTGTGGGGCACCGCGGTGGATGAGCGCGGGCCGAAGATCGGCGGCTTCGGCATCGGTCTCACCGTCTGCATGGACATCCTGGTCGGCGGCCCGCTGACCGGTGCGGCCATGAACCCGGCGCGGGCGTTCGGCGCCGCGTGCGCGTCGGGTGTGTGGACCGATCACTGGGTGTACTGGGTGGCGCCGCTCCTGGCCGGCGCGGCCGCGGCACGCCTGTACAAGAGCCTCATGTCCTCGCGGTGACTGAGCCCGAGGCGCGCCCGAGCGCGTTCATCTCGAAGCCGCCAGGGCGCGTGCTGTTCCTGTGCATTCACAACTCGTCGCGGAGCCAGATGGCCGAGGGCTTCGCGCGCGCCACGGCGCCGCCAGGCGTGGAGATCTGGAGCGCGGGCACGGAACCTCGCGTCGTGCACCCGTGCGCCGTGGAGGTCATGCGCGAGGCCGGCGTGGACCTGGCGGCGCACACCTCCAAGCACCTGGACTCGCTGCCCTGGCGTGACGCCGACACCGTGGTGACGCTGTGCGGGGAAGCGGACGAGAGCTGTCCGACGCTCGCCGGCAACGTGCGTCGCGTGCACTGGGCGCTCCCCGACCCGAGTCTTGCGCCCGAGGCCACGCGTCTCGACGTGTTCCGCGAGGTGCGCGACGAGATTCGCTGGCGAGTCGCGAGCCTGTGGCCTCGGAGCGGGTGAGGCTCAGCGCGTACGGCGGTCGCTGGTCACGCCGGCGTGCTTCTCCTGCACGAACGACTGCGCCTCCGCCACGTTCTCGGGGCTGCCGATGAACAGCGGCGTGCGCTGGTGGAGCGCCGCGGGTGCCAGGTCCATGATCCGGCGCGTGCCATCGCTCGCGGCGCCGCCCGCCTGCTCGGCCACGAACGCGAGCGGCGCGGCCTCGTAGAGCAGGCGCAGCTTGCCGTTCGGGTTCTTCTTGTCACCCGGATACATGTAGATGCCGCCATAGAGCAGGTTGCGGTGGAAGTCGGCAACGAGCGAGCCCACGTAGCGTGCGCTGTACGGCCGGCCGGTCTCGGCGTCGTCGCACTTCAACCAATCCACGTAACGCTTCACACCCTCCGACCAGTGGGCGTAGTTGCCCTCGTTGGCGCTGTAGATGCGGCCGCGTTTCGGCGTCTTGATGTTCGGGTGCGAGAGCAGGAACTCACCGATGCTGGGCTCGTACGTGAACCCATGCACGCCGTCGCCCGTGGTGTAGACGAGCATCGTGCTGGATCCGTAGAGCACGTAGCCGGCGCAGAGTTGCCGCCGACCAGCCTGCAACACATCTTCGTGCGTGCCACGCCCTGTGCGAGTCAGCCGGGGCAAGATCGAAAAAATGGTCCCGATGTTCACGTTCGCGTCGATGTTCGACGAGCCGTCCAACGGATCGAAGTTCACGACGTAGCGCCCGATCGGCATGCCGTCCGTGACCTGGACGATGTCCTCGTCCTCCTCGGACGCGATAACTGCGAGCTGCCCGGTGGAGCCCAGCACGCGCATGATGGTCTCGTGCGCGAACACGTCCAGCTTCTGCACCTTCTCGCCCTGGACGTTCGTGGTGCCGGTGGCGCCCAGCACGTCCACGAGGCCGGCGCGGATCACCGCCTTGTTGATCATCTTGGCGGCCAGCGCCACGTCAAGCAGCAGGCTCGTGAACTGGCCACTCGCCTCGGGGTGCATGCGCTCCTGCTGCAGCACGAACTGGCCGAGGGTCACGGCGCGGTCGCTCATGGCGGTCTCCGTGGTCAGTCCGAGAGCCCGGTCACGTCTTCGGGCCCCTTTACGGCCCCGATGGACTCGGCGAACACCGGGTACGAGCCCGGAACGAACGGCGCGTGCTTCGCTGCCAGCTCGCGCGTGCCCTGCACCTTGAGCTGCGCGAGCAGGAACGAGAAACGCTCTTCGAGCTTGGCGCCGATGGCCGCGCGCACTTCAGCGGGCAGGCCCCACAGCTCGGCCTTGCGCCCGCCGAGCGCCTTCTTGCGGACCTTGTAGAAGAACTGCTCGTCGGTGTCGGTGGCCTTGCGGTCGCCCGCTTCGTTGACGCGCAGATCGTCGTAGATCGACTTCTTCAAGTCCGCCGGGAAAGCCGCGTGGTCGAAGATCATGTTCTGGAACTCCGTGGCCAGGTGGATCTCGCACGCTCCGCGTTTGGCGAACTCGCCGAACAGCTCCGAAGGCAACGTCGAAGCGCCGTGCTGCACCGCGCCGGCGAAGCCGTATCGCTCGCGCGACAGCTTGGAGAGCGCCTCGAGCGTGTCGAAGTCGAGCTTCACCTTGGCCACGGTGCCATCCGGGAGCGGCACGCCGCCGTGGCTGGTGCCGGTCTGGATCGAGATCTTGCTCATGCCGGGCTTGCCCGGTGCCAACTTCGCGAGCTGCGCCTGGAACACCTCGACGAACGCCGTGAGCTCCTCGGCGGTCGAGTTCTTCCCGCCGACCTCACCGATCTCGCCACCCACCGACACGGTGACTCCGGCGGGCTCGTGACCGCGGATGTAGGCCGCGATCTCGGCGCACAGCCGGCCATTCAACGCCTGCTGCTCGGCATGCGTGGGCTTCGTCAAGTCCACGAGCGTCGACGTGTCCACGTCGATATTGTAGAAGCCCGCCTTGATCGCCTCGGCGGAGAGCTCGAGCACGATCTTCAATTCGCCGTCGGGGTCGGACACGTATTTCTTGGCGTTGATCTGGAAATGGTCGCCCTGCAGGAACACGGGCCCGGACCAGCCCTCGCGCAGCGCCGCCGCCAGGATCACGAACGTGTACTCGGCGGGACGCTGCCCGGTGTAGCTGATCTCGGAGCGCGCGATCTCGCAAATCACCGCGCCCGCGTCCAAGGCGCGACGGGCGCGGAACAACGCGCGCGCCGAGTCGTAGGCGAGGCCCCGGATGTTGATCGCGGGCACCGTGAACGAGGGCGGCACCTGACCGCGCCCGCGCGCCAGGTAGAGTTCGTGGATCGAGGCGGGGTAGAGCCCCACCGAGCGGCACTGGTCGATCACACCCTGGCGTGCCGTCTCCCTGACGCCGGGAGGGCCGAACACCCCGGCCCACACCAGCCGGTCCAGCGCATCGCCATTCCCGGTGGCCAGGACAGCCACCGCCTGGCGCACCTCCTCCAGTGTGTTGAGTCCGGTCGGCATGGAGCATCCCTGCGGCCCGCACGTCCATGAACCTCCCGGCCCGGGAGGCTCGTCGCGGCCCGCCGTTGAAGTTCGAAGTGCCACGGGGACGGTCGTTCGGCACAGTATAGCGCCGCGGTCGAGCGCTCGTAAACGATTGCGGTCGGGCGCGCTGCAAGCGCCGGAGGAGTGGGTCAGGAACTCGTGGTGGCACCCAGCGAGACGATGCCGTCGCGCTGCTGGCGAAGTTCGCCGAAGCGCAGGGGGTCGAGCGTCGAGATGCCCGGCGCCCGTTTGAACGACAGCACGTCGGTCAGGTCCTCCGTGCACGCGGCGCCCATGCCCAAGCCGTGCCCGGTGAATCCGGCACAGATCGCGAGGTGGTGTGCCGCGTCGAGCCAGCCCACGAGCGGGCGGCCGTCACGCGCGAATCCCATCGTCCCCGCCCAGCGATGCTCGATGGTGACGCCGCCCGGAACGAGATCGGCGAGCCCCTGTTCGATCGCACCCTGGATCCCCGGCGTGGTGTTCGTGTCGAAGCCCGTCTCGGCATCGAACGCGGTGTTCCGCCAGCCGCCCATGACGAGCCGGCCGTCGCCGAGCTGCCGCCAGTACTGGTAGCCGTAGTTCGCGTATACGGGCCGTGTGTCGAAGCGCACGTCGAGCGGCACGGTGGAGAGCATCTGGCCGCGTCTCGGCACGATGAGCGGCTCGAGCGCGGGCACGAGCTTCGGCGCCCACGCGTTCGTGCAGATCACCAGCGTGCGACCGCAGGCTCGGTAGCCGTTCGCGTGGCACTCCCACACGCCGTCCTGCCAGCGCGCGCCGGTGACGCGCGAGTCCTCGAAAAGCTGACCACCGCGTTCTTCCGTCGCAGCCGCCAGTCCGTGCAGGAATCGCACGGGGTCGAGGACGCCGTCCTCGGGCACCTCGAACGCCGCGTGGAAGTGTCCGCGGGCGTGCTCGGGCAGCGCGTCTGCGAGCGCGATCTCACGCATCGGGAAGCCGTCGTGGCGGAGCTCCGGCATGGACTCGCGGATGTCTTCTGATTCGAGCTCGTCGCGCGTCAATCGCAGGCTGCCCGTGAGCCGGTAGTCGCAGTCGAGACGTAGCGCCTGCGCCATATGCGCCAGGCGCTGGTGCGTGCGGCGTCCCAGCTGCAGGAACGCACGCGCGCCTTCGCGACCCCAGAGCGCGATGCGCTCGGCGTAGGGCTCGGCGGGGATCGCGAGCAGGAACCCGGCGTTCCGCCCGCTCGCCTCGCCCGCGAGACGGCCCGCTTCGAGCAACACCACGCTGGCGCCCTGTTCGACCAGCGTCCACGCGAGCGACGTGCCGGCGATGCCGCCGCCCACGATGACGACGTCGGCTTCGACATCGGCGCCGAGCGGGGGACGGGCGGGGACGGCGGAGGTCCACCAATAGGAGGGCGGAGGCGTGGAGGGAGTCGGCATCGCCTCATTCTGCGGCGGGGCGAGGCGCCGCGGCAAGTGCGTTGGGGAATCGCACGCTCGCCTCGCCGGCTTTTGACACTGCCTCACGCACGGGCTTCAATCCCACCGAGTGCCCCCGCCCCTGGTCGCCCGTGTGGACCCCGTGGAGTAACTCCCTTGGAAGCCGGCCCGACGCTGATCTGCCGCCTGCGCGTGAATGGCGACGTGCGCGAGTGTGCCGCCACGCCCTTCACCACGCTACTCGAGGCGTTGCGCTACGGCCTGGGGCTCATCGGCTCCAAGCAGGGCTGCGACAAAGGGGACTGCGGCGCCTGCACCGTGCTCGTGGACGGCGAGCCCGTCCTGGCCTGCATCACGCTGGCGCTGGCCTGTGAGGGGCGGCAAGTGCGTACGGTCGAGGGCCTGGCCGACGGGGCGAGGCCGCACCCGCTCCAGGACGCGTTCGACATCACCGGCGGCGCCCAGTGCGGCTTCTGCACACCGGGCATGCTGATGAGCGCCGCCGCACTGCTGGAGCGAAACGCGAACCCCTCGCGAGACGAGATCTCGCATGCGCTCTCCGGCAACCTCTGCCGTTGCACGGGCTACACCAAGATCCTGGACGCCGTCGAGATGGCAGCGCGAGAGCTACGTGCCAGGCCCAAGACCGTGACGGGCGAACGCGGGGCCCGGACATGACCGGACGGAAGGCTCCGCGGGCGGCGACCTCGCACGCCACGGTGAAGCGAGCGGCAGCCCAGCGCGCCGATCCTCCGACCACGCCCGGCATGGCCATCCCCACGGGCCGGCAGATGCCGCAGGAGGTGCGGCTCACGCCGCCCACGCACGAGGCCGGTCGCACCGGACCGCCGAACGGCGACGCGTTCCACACCATCGGCAAGCGCAATCGGAAGGTGGAGGGGCTGGCGAAGGTGACGGGCCGCGCCATCTACGCGGACGACCTCGCGCTCCCGCGCATGCTCCACGCGAAGCTCCTGCGCTCGATCCACGCCCACGCGCGCATCCTGCGCATCGACGCGAGCGAGGCGCTGGCCATGCCGGGCGTGCACGCCGTGATCACCGGGCGCGACCTGCCCGAGTACTTCGGCATCATCCCGTGGACCCAGGACGAGCAGGCGCTGTGCGAGAGCAAGACGCGCTACGTCGGCGACGCCATCGCCGCGGTCGCGGCGGATAGCGAGCTCGTCGCCGAGGAGGCGTTGCGGCGTATCAAGGTGAGCTACGAAGTGCTGCCCGCCATCACCGACATCGACCAGGCGCTGGCACATCCCGAGATCCAGGTGAACGAGAAGGCGTCCGAAGGGAACCTCTCCAAACACGTGCATCTCGAGTTCGGCCCGGTGGACGAACTGCTCGAGGCGAGCGACGAGGTGGTGGAGGCCGAGTACTGGTACGAGGGTTCCACGCACGGGCCCATCGAACCGCATTGCTGCGTGGCGGAGTTCGACGCCACGGGCTTCCTCACGCTGTGGTCGAGCACGCAGGTCGCCCACTACCTGCACCGCGACCTGGCGAAAGTTCTCGGGCTCCCCACGCAGCGCATCCGCGTCATCCAGCCGGTGGTGGGCGGGGCGTTCGGGGGAAAAAGCGAACCGTTCTCGCTCGAGTTCTGCGCGTCCAAGTTGAGCATGATCACGGGTCGCCCGGTTAAGATCCTGTACACGCGCGAGGAGGTGTTCTACGCGCACCGCGGCCGCCATCCGATGCGGCTCCGGTATCGTACCGGCATCCGCCGAGACGGCGCGCTCACGGGCACCGACGCCAGGATCCTCATCGACGGCGGCGCCTACTCGAGCTTCGGCCTCGTGACGACGTACTACTCCGGCCAGTTGCTCACCGCGCCGTACGCGATGCCGGCTTATCGGTTCGATTCCACGCGCGTGTTCACGAACAAGCCGTGTTGCGGCCCCAAGCGCGGCCACGGCTCGGTGCAGCCGCGCTTCGCGTTCGAGTGCCAGCTGGACAAGCTCGCCGAGCGCATCGGCATGGATCCCATCCAGGTGCGCCGGAAGAACACGATGAGCGAGAACACGCGCACCGTGAATGGACTGCGCGTCACGTCGAACGGCTTCCTCCAGTGCCTGGACCAGGTCGAGCGGGCCTCGGATTGGAAGCGTCGCTGGCGGAACCTGCCCTACGGCCGCGGCCTGGGTGTGGCGGGCAGCATGTACATCTCGGGTACGAACTACTGCATCTACCCGAACGAGATGCCACAGTCGGCGGTGCAACTCAAGCTCGACCGCTCGGGCCGCGCCACGGTGTTCTGCGGCATCAGCGACATCGGCCAGGGCGCCGACTCCGTGCTCGCCTACATCGTGTGCGAGGAGCTGGGCCTGGACCTGCGCGACGTGCGCGTCGTGGCTGCCGACACCGATCTCACTCCCGTGGACCTCGGCTCCTACTCGAGCCGCGAGACGTTCATGTGCGGCAACGCCTGCCTCGACGCCGCGCGGCAGCTGCGCGAGCGAATCGCTGAGACCCTCGCCGAGCGCTGGGGTGTATCGAAGAGCGACGTCGTGCTCGCGAACAGCATGGCTGTGGCCGCGAGCGATCCCCGGAAGCACGCGCTGTCCGTGAAGGACGCGATCCAGGCGGCAGAGGCGCGGCACGGCACGCTTGGCAGCGTCGGCTGGTACCAGTCACCGAAGCTGGGCGGCGACTACCGCGGCGGCACCATCGGCGCGTCACCGGCCTATTCGTTCACGGCGCATGTCGCCGAGGTGGACTGCGACGCCGAGACGGGATTCGTCACCGTGAAGAAGATCTGGGTGGCGCACGACTGCGGCCGCGCGCTTTCCCCCGTGGCGGTCGAAGGGCAGATGGAGGGGAGCGCCTACATGGGATTCGGCGAGGCGCTGTTCGAGACGCACACGTTCAAGCCCGCCGCGGTGGGTCACGGTCCGGGCATCCACCACGGCCCGAGCCTGCTCGACTACCGCATGCCCACATCGCTCGACACGCCCGAACTGGAGTCCCTCATCGTGGAGAGCGTGGACCCCGAGGGCCCGTACGGCGCCAAGGAGGCAGGCGAGGGGCCGCTCCACCCGAGCGTCCCGGCGATCGCGAACGCCATCCACGACGCGCTCGGCATCCGCTGCGACCGGCTGCCATTCTCGCCACCCTCGGTGCTGAGCCTGCTCCGGCAGGGCGACGCGCGCGCGGCATGGGAGCGATCACGGGCGGGCCACACCACGTCGGGGGCGCGAGCCTGACATGCTGACCCTTCCCGTGTTCGAGTGGGTGAGCCCCACGAGCCTGGACGGCGTGCTGCGCGAGCTGGCGGAACGGCCGGGCGAATGCCTGCTCGTGGCGG
>JAHFBW010000371.1 GCA_023249845.1 Candidatus Eiseniibacteriota bacterium | reverse complement strand
ACGCCCTGCGGACGCACATGCGCGTCGTGGATCGCGCTCGCGTTCCTGATCTCGTCGAACATCGCCGTCGCCGCTCCCTGGATGCCACTCAACCCGGGCACGCGCTGGGAATATCAGGGCGACGCGGGCGGGCACCAGGTCGAGAGCATCACCGGAACCACCACGCTCCACGGTCGTGTCGTCGCCATCAAGTACCACGCCGAGGGCGTGGACACGGGACTCGAGAACTATTGGCTTCTCGATGCCGACGGCAGCGTCGTGCTGGCGGGTTACTTCTCGCCGGCTCAGGGCTCCGGGCTCGTCTATGAACCGCCGATCCGCTTCGTGCCAGTGCCCCCCGTCCTGGGCCCGCAGCCGTTCGTGTTGACCGCGTTCCATGACTTCGCGACAGATGCCGTGATCGTCACGGTCCCGGTCCGTTACGACGTCACACAGGACTTGATGCTGTCGCTGCCCGCGGGCGTGTACCACGCGTACGGCGTCGGCCGGTACATCTCGCTGCCGGAACCGAATGGCGCCACCGGCGCGCAGTTCAGCCTGGATGGCCGGCTCGTCATGCCTCGTGGCAAGTCCATCTACTACTTCGATACCAGTGACTGGTTCTCCGAAGGCGTGGGGGAGGTCCAGTACAACGTCGGCGAGCTCTACCAGCTCCGTTCCTTCGACCTGCCCACTGCGACCGTCCGGTCGACCTGGAGCGCCATCAAGCACCTCTACAGGTAGCGCTCAGAGCCCGTCGTATCGCGAGTACCCGCGCTCGTTCCAGTAGTCCACCGGCTCTTCGGCGGTATAGACGATGTGCGTGATCGCCTTGATGTTCTTCAGGCCCAGCTTCATCGGCACCACGAGTCGGAGCGGCGCGCCGTGCGCCAGCGTGAGCGGCGCACCGCCGTGGTGCGTGGCGAGCAGCGCCTGCGGGTGTCGCGCGGTCTCCAGATCGATGCTCACGTAGTAGGGCTCGGGCTCACCGCGGCCGTTGAGACTCACGTCCGAGCGCATCTCCGCCCAGCGGGCGCCGGGCGCGGGCGGGAAGGCGGCGAGCAGGTCGGCGAAGCGTACCCCGCCCCATGCCACGACGTGACTCCAGCCCTCCACGCACACGAGCCGCGTATTCATGTCGTGCCGCGCGAAGCGCGAGGTGATGTCTTCGATCGCCAATCGTTCGCTGCGCCCCGAGGCGAGGCCGCTGAGTTCCAGTCGCCACGTCGGTAGGATCTCGGGTCCCGGAGTGCGCCCGTGATAGTTGTTGCGGAGCGGGCGCGGATCGGGCCGGTCGTATGTTCGCACCTGGCGCTGTCTTGAAAAGAGCGCCTCGGCGACGTCGTCGTCGAACGTGAGCACGCGGTTCAAGCTCGCCTCGCGCTGCATGCGCGTGAGCCCGACCCGCGCCGCGAGCGTGTCGAGCTTGTCGTTGAGCTTGGGGAACCACGTCCGCTTCGCGCGCTCGGGCAGCACCCACCAGCCGGTCGCCGCCGTCGCGAGCACGCCGGCGCTCCACAGCAGGAAGTCACGGCGCGAGTGCGCTGCCAGCTTGCCGCGCGGCACCTCCCGAGTCGCCTCAGGGCGTTCGGCCGCGGCGGCGGCCGTGCGCTTCATCGCCGCGCCGATCCGGTTCGCGAGCGACGGCCCGTGCGGTTTACGCTTCGCCTCAGGCATGGTGCGAGCCCTTCAACCGCGTGCTCCAGCCCGTGATCATTGAGCGGAACGTGTCCCAGCCGTCCGCTGCAACGAGGACCACGTGCGGGATCATGAACGACCCGAGGATCGCCATGCACGCGAAGTGGACGATCCGCGCGCCGTCGTAGTTCACGAACAGCCGCTCGAGCCAGGGCAGCGTCGCGGGGTGGTGTATGGCCCAGCCGGACAGCACCACGAGAGCTCCCAGGATCGGCATGGTGAAGTAGGCGCCGCGCTGAAGTGCGTTGTACTTACCGGCGATCGGCGGGTGCGGCCAGGGTTTCCGCGCCAGGGCGTGCGGGATCACGCCCAGGTAGAAGCGGATCATCGCCAGCGCCTCGGCCGGGTCGGTGGCGCGCGGCATCAGCGAACGCCAGCCGCCGCCGCGCACGAGCCCCACGATGTAGAGCACGCCACACAGCATATAGAGGTAGGCGAAGAGCCAGTGCAGTCGCAGTGCGTTCGCCAATTGCGCGGGGCCCAGGCTCAGGCGGTCGTAGAGCCAGAAACGCATGTCCACCGCACCAGTGCTCCGCGCGGCCGCCCCTCCGAACAGCGGTGCCAACGCCTGACCGAGATCCACCAGGTAATCGCCGCGTGGATTCCCCGGCGTGGGCGCGTGCCGGAACACGGGCGCGGCCCAATAGATTGCGAGTCCAGTGACGATGAGCCCCACGAGCAGCGGCACGTGGATCCAATGCGAGAGCCGGACGAGGAACGCGTGCTTGCTCGCGACGCGTACGGGCTCCGCGTCACGGGCAAGCCTTGCGTCGCGCGCCGCGGCGCTAGCGGCGGCTCGCGCGCTCGCGCGTGCGGAGACGGGAGTCACGGTGGAAGTGGACATGACGGACCTCGTGCCATACGCGGGACGCACCAGCGCGTGACCGAAGGAGCACGCACTTCAGGTGCGTCCGGCCGCCTGCATCCCTACAATGCCCGAAGTGGCGGCCCGGTTCCCGGGGTATTAGATTGTGCCCGACTCCCTCCCGAAACCCGTGCGTGTGATCCCCTGGGACCGCAGGCCGGGCTGCGGTTCCCTGTCCCGGAGACGCCCCGAACCCCATGTCCTGGCTGAAGCGCGAGCGCACCGGCATCAAGCAGGCGACGAAACCCGACCGCGGCGAGATGCCCGAGGGGTTGTGGACCAAATGCGACGGCTGCGGCGAGGCTCTGTTCCAGACGGTGCTTGAAGAACACCTCTGGACCTGCCCGAATTGCGGGCATCACTTTCGGGTCTCGGCGCGCACGTACGTGGGTTACCTCACGGACCCGGATTCATTCGAGGAGCGCAACGCGAACCTGGTCGC
>JAHFBW010000370.1 GCA_023249845.1 Candidatus Eiseniibacteriota bacterium | reverse complement strand
CCGCCAGAAACTGGCCGGGTCTGTTTGTTCGCGGGGACCCCACTTCGTGGACCCACGCTCAAACAGACCCGGCCAGTTTCTGGCTACTCGGTTCGCTTCCTTCGCAGTCGCCTTCGCTGCTGCCTCTCGCTTGGCGCGGGGCCGCTAGGCCTTCGCCGCTTCGCGGGCGACGTCCTGGGCGCGGCGGATCATGGACAGGAAGGCGCTCGCGAGCATCACGATGGCGCCGATCCAGACCAGGTTGATGAAGGGCTTCGTGCTCACCTCGACGGCGAGCGTCTGGCTGTCTTTGGAGCGTTCGGTGCCCGGCAGGGCCAGCATGACACGGCCGCCGCCGTTGGGGTCGGCGTTCATGATGCTCACGGTGCCACCGCTCGGCAGGTAGGCCGGCGTGCTGGTGCGCTTGGCGTCCGCCATCGACACCACGAGCGTCGGCTTCAACGGCACGGTGCGGCCGCCGATGTCGGCGAGCACGTTGGCGGTGAGCTTCATCTGCCCCTCACCCGGCTCGGGCAGGAAGCTCTCGAACGTGTACTTGACGTTGCCCACCTGCTTGGTCTCGCCCACCGCGAACCACGTGCCGCCGCTGCCTTCGCCGCCGACCATCTCCAGCGGCGAGATGTAGATGTCGTGCGTGAGGAAGCGCTCGATGTGCGGCTTCTTCATGTAGCCCTGGTTGTAGTCGCTCCAGTAGAACTTGGCGTTGGCGGTGAAGCTCCGCCCGGGCGCGACCACGGCGATGATGGCGTGGTCCTTGCCCTCCCGGTCGCGCTGCATGCCCGTGAACGTCATGTCGAAGCCGAGCGCCTTGCGCGACTCGCCACGCGGAAGCTGGACCTGTTGCGAGAGCCCGTAGCCGCTCGAGGCGATGACGCCGATGATCAGCACCGAGGCGCCCATGTGGCCAAGGAACGCCACGCCGTGCTTCCACGACGCCTTGAACCCGCGCAGCGTCACCATGGTGTTGGCCGCGAGCGCGAACGCCATCGCGAACACGATGGCGGCCGGTATGGGCTGGCGCACACCGAGCACCGCCGCCACGACCGCGACCACGACACCGAACGCCGCGGCCGGCAGCACGGCTTTCAGGAACGCCTCGGCCTCGTGCTGGCGCCAGCGCAGCAGCGGCGCGATGCCGAGCAGCAGCCCCATCGCGATCGCGAGCGGCGCGTTCACCAGGTTGTAGTAACTGGTCTGCACGTTGCTCGGCGGACCGAACAGCCGGGTGATGAGCGGCGCGCTCATGCCGACGGCGACCAGCAGGCACATGAGCATGAACACGAGCTGGCCCAGCCACAGGAACGATTCGCGCGAGAACGCGCCCAGCGCCTGCGGCGCCCTGGGGATCTCGCGCAGGCGGGAGACCAGCAGGCCGTAGCCCACGAGTCCGGCTGCGGCCACGAACAACAACAGGAAGCCGCCGAGGCCGAACGGCAGGTTCCACGTGTCGCTGGCCGCGAAAGAGTGAACCGAGAAATCCGCGAGCACGCCGCTGCGCGTCAGGAACGAGGCGTACAGCACCAGCACGTAGCTGGTGACGGCGAGGAAGAAGTTGGTGCGCCGCAGCGACCCGGTGACGCGCTGGACGAGCAGCCCGTGCAGCAGGCCGATGTTGGAGAGCCACGGGATGAGCGAGCCGTTCTCGACCGGGTCCCAGCCCCAGTAGCCGCCCCAGCCCAGCACCTTGTACGCCCACACGCCGCCCATGATGAAGCCCGTGGCCTGGATGGCCGTGGAGAACACCACCCACGGCAGCACCGGCTTGACCCAGCCGTCGTAGTCGCGCTTCCACAGCGCCGCGCAGGCAATGGCGAACGGCACCACGAACGACGAGAAGCCCGTGAACAGGATGGGCGGATGGATGGTCATCCAGTAATCCTGGAGCAGCGGGTTCAGCCCGGCGCCGTCGGTGTACGCCTGCACGCTGTGCAGGAACGGCCCGCGGATCGCGCCGAGGAACGTCAGCAGGATGACCGGGATGTTGAGGAAGAACATGGCCGGTTGCATGAGCGCGCTCTTCCAGCGCATGAGCACGAGGCCGAGCGTGGTGGTGATCAGCGCCCACAGCAGGAACGTGCCCTCCTGGCCGCCCCAGAACGCCGCGTAGACGTAGTACGAGGGCATGTCCTTGGACGAGTAGTCGTGCACGTACTGGAATTGGAACTGATGGTGGAACAGGATCCACCACAGGAACACTGCACCGCCCAGCAGCCCCAGCCACTGCACGCGGAACGCCGCACGCGCCACCGGAGCGACATCGGCACGCCCGGCGAGCACGCCGAGACCGGCGACGCCGGACGTGAGCGCGGCGAGGAACGCCAACCAGCACGCCACCTGACCCCAGCTCAGCACACCCGTCGAGGTGAGCACGGCACCCGCGAGCCCCACGGGCACAATCAGGGCGAGGGCGGTGACGAGTTCGGAACGCTTCACGAGGTGACGCCCTTCGCCGCCTTGTCCGCCTCGGCCTGGTACTTGGACGGGCACTTGACGAGCAACTGCGTCGCCTCGAAGTGATCGCCCTGGAACTTGCCGATGGCCACCACGCTCACCGCCTGGTCGAAGTTGCCCGGAATGACGCCGCGGTATTCGACCGGCATCACGTCCCCTGCCTCGTCGCGCAGCTTGAACTGGAGGAACTGCTCCTCGGGCTTCAGGACGTAGTCCTTGTCGGCGAGCTTGCCGTTCACCTGCACGAGCCCGCTGGCGCTACGCGCCTCCTTGAACCCGATGTACGGGGTCATGGTCTTCTTGAAGCTCGTGACGCCGACGCCTGTGGCGACCGCGAGCAGCACGATCGCGACGATCACCTTGAGGTTCATCGCTTCTCCATCTCGTTGAGGCGGCGCTCCACGCGCAGGATCCACGCGAACAGCAGACCCCACACCAGCAGCGCGACGCCGAGTACCACCCAATTGCGGTCCATAGCCAGTCCTTGGGATTATGTCAGCAGGCGCCGCTCGAGCCGGGATACGCGCACGCGCAGCG
>JAHFBW010000369.1 GCA_023249845.1 Candidatus Eiseniibacteriota bacterium | reverse complement strand
GCGCACGGCACGGCGATGATCCGCCGATCGACCCTGAAATCGTCCGGAGGATGGCAGGAACATGGCTGGGCCGAGGACCTCGATCTGTGGGTGCGCATGTTCAAGGCGGGTGCGAGCTTCGCCAAGCTGGGGGAGCCACTCTACGGTTGGCGGCAGCATGCGGGCAGTTCAACGCGCACGGATGAGCGCTATTCACACGCAAAGTTCATGTCATTGAAGATCGCGGCGCTCGATGACGGGCTGCTGCTAGACGGACGCCGGGCCACGCTCGTCGGCGCAGGAGCCAGCCTGGTCCGATGGCGGGAGGCGCTCGGGACGCGGGTGGCTGGCTGTCACGAGATCCGCAGAAACACCACCGAACTGGCACCTATTCTGGAATCCCCAGTGGTCCTGGCGCTCATGGCCCCCGGGGCTCGCGGGCGCTGGCGGCGATCCCTGACGCAGATCGGTCGGCGTGAACTCGTCGACTTCATATTCGTCGCCTGAAGCCAGAATACGACTCTTGATGGTTGACAGAACGCGGGGCTGTTGTTAATCCTTCGCGCAGCGGTGCGTTCCCCCTGAGCGCACGACCCCCCAGAATACCGGAGGCAGCATGGCGAAGCGTCCACGGAAGACGTACACCACGCAGAAGCGGTCCGAGATCTTGGCGGCCGCGCAGAAGGAAAACCTGACGGCGAATGACGTGAAGCGGAAGTTCGGCGTCACCCCCGTCACGTACTACTCCTGGCGGAAGAAGGAAGGGCTCGTCGGCCGCAGAGGCCGCCGGCCCAGCCTGCTCACGCAGTCGGGTGCGGGCAGCAACATCGCGGTGCAGGTTCGCGCCGGCGTCCAGGCCAAGGTCCGCGCCGTGATGCCCGGCATCGTGCGCGAAGAGGTGACGAACTACCTCAACGCGCTGTTCACCATGAACCGCAAGCCGGGACGGCCAAGAAAGACGCTCTGACGCAGACGCTGTCACGCAACGCTGCTCGTGCACGAGGGCGCGATGGCCACGGCCGCCGCGCCCTCTGCATTGTGCTAGCTTGCTTGGCGTGACTCGCGCCGCCCGCCGCTCCCACCCGCGATGAGCCCGTCCACACCCCGGCTGCCGCGCGCGGTGTGGCTGGTGCTCGCCGCCTCGCTCGCGTGCTCGCTGGCGATCGCCTGTGCGTTCCCGCTCGTCGACCCCGACGAGGGCCGCAACGCCGAGGTCGCGTCCGAGATCGCAGCCGGCGGCGACCTGATCATCCCGCACCTGGCCGGCGTGCCGTACCTCGACAAGCCGCCGGCGCTGTTCGCGATGGCCGCGCTGTCGATCCGCGCGTTCGGTCACCAGCCGCTCGCCGCGCGCCTGCCCGCGATCCTCGCCACGCTGGTGACGCTGTGGCTGCTCGCGCGCGCCGCAGCCCGGCTCGTCGATGCACGCCAGGCCTGGCGCGCCGCGGCGCTCACCGCCGCCGCACCGCTCTCTGCGGTGATCGGCGCCTACGTGATCTTCGACATGCCGCTCACCGCATGTGTGACGGCGGTATGGACGCTGCTCGCATGCGAACTCGAACGCGGCGTCTCGCCGGCGCGCCGTGCGCTGATGTTCCTCGCGGTCGGGCTCGGCATCCTCGTCAAGGGCCCGGTCATGCTGGCCTGGGCGCTCGGGGGCTCTGCGGTGGCGGCGCTGCTGCTGCGCGACGCCGCGCCGCTCCGCTGGCTCGGCTGGGCGCCCGGCGGGTTGCTGGCGCTCGGCGTGCCCGGCGCATGGTTCGCGGCGGCGGTGCAGCGTCACCCCGAATATGTGCACTACGCGTTCCTCGAGGAGACGTTCGAGCGCCTGACGAGCCACGCGTTCCATCGCGACCAGCCGTGGTGGTTCGTGCCGGCCGTGTTCGCGGGCGGCGCCCTGCCGTGGTCGCTGGCCACGCCGTGGCGTGCGCCGCTCGCACGCTCCAGCCGGCTCGCCGCGGGCTTCGTGCTATTTGGAGCCTTGTTCTTCTCGCTCTCGCACTCCAAGCTGGTCACTTACCTGCTGCCGGCATTCCCTGCGCTGGCGTGGTGGGCGGCGGAGTGCTGGCGGCGCGCGGCACGCCCCGCGTGGTCGTTCGCGGCGATGCTCGCGTTCACGCCGCTCGTGCTGATCTTCGGCTCGGCGCAACTTCACGAACAGGCCGACGCCGCGTCCGGGGCACCGCTCGCGCGCGCGCTCCGGGCGCAGGCTGTCACCACCGTTCGCTACGAGGACTGCTATAGTCCGGGAACGGATTTCCTGCTTGGGCAACGCTCGGTCGTGGTCTCGGCCACCGGCGAGCCGCTCACCAGCAACTATGCCCTGCGCTATCGGGAGGTCCTCCGGCAGCGGGGGCAGTGGACGCTCGTGGACTCCCCCGCCGTTGCGCCGCCTGCCGACGCGATCGTACGCGCGGCCGGCCACGCAGGTGCCACCCCCGAGGGCTTCCGCGAGATCTTCCGCGACACCCGTTTCACTGCATGGCGACGCATGGCCCCCTGACCGGAAGGAATCGTTCGCATGTGCGGTATCGCGGGACTCGTGGCGCCGGACCTGTCCGCTCCCGAGCGGCTCGAGCTCGTGCGCGCCATGGTGGCACGCCTGCGCCACCGCGGGCCGTCGGGCGAGGCGCTGTGGGACGGCGGCGAGTGCGCGCTCGGCATCGCGCGCCTGGCCATCGTGGCGCCGCGCGAACCGGCCCGCGTCATGCAGAGCGAGACCGGCGACATCGTGGGCGTGGCCAATGGCGAGGTCTACAACCATCTTCAATTGGAAAACGAGTTGCGCCGGCGCGGGCACGAGTTCCTGCCGGGACCGGACACGGCGGTCCTGCCCCATTTGTTTGAAGAGCGCAGCCACGACTTTGCGGAGGCGCTCGACGGCATGTTCGCCGTGGCGCTGTGGGACCGGAGCACGCGCACCCTGACACTGGCCCGCGACCGCGCCGGCGAGAAACCGCTGTTCGTGGCCGCGCACGGCCGCCGCTTCGCCTTCGCGTCCGAGCCCGGCGCGC
>JAHFBW010000368.1 GCA_023249845.1 Candidatus Eiseniibacteriota bacterium | reverse complement strand
CCTGCGGCGCCATCACGCCCAGATAGGCGACGAGGAAGCGCTTGCCGCGCCGGCACGCGGGGTCGGGCCCGCGCACCACGGCGAATCGCTCGTGGCTCGGGCCGCTGCGCACGACGCGCACCTGGCTCGGGCGCTTGTGGCCCCGCGACAGCGCCACCTGGCGATAGCTCTCGTTCGTGGAGATGACCAGGTCGGCGCACGCGAACTGCATGCGCTCGAGCCACTGGAGCAGCCGGTGCGGCAGCGAGCCGGCGCGCCGCTCGCCGAAGCGCGACAGGTAGAGTTCCGGGCACAGGTCGTGATGGTCGAAGACGAACTTGATGCCGAACAGTTTGAAGGGCAGTGCGATCGCCCAGAACGTGTCGGGCGGGTTCGCGGTGTGGATGACGTCGAAGCCGCGGCGCGCCAGCACCGTGAACGTGAGCCGCAACGTCTGCAGCCAGCAGTACAGGAACTCCCAAACGTAGCTTGCGAACCCGCTCGTTTCGGGCGGCGGCGAGTAGCGCCAGATGTGGATGCCGCTCAGCACCTCGTACGCCTCGCGGCCACCCTCTCCCATGGGACAAATGGCCGAGACTTCATAGCCTGCACCGGCGAGTGCGTTGAGCTCCATCCACACGCGACGGTCGAAGGGCAGGGTGAGGTTCTCGGACAGGTGGAGGATCCTACCAGGCGAGGCCATGGTACTCCCCGGCCGTGACCGAGCCGCGGTCGAGCGCCGCGACCAGGTCCACCACCACCTGGCCGGCGCGGATGCGCGGGCCCAGCGTGCGGTACGCGGCCGAGCGATTGCCGATCACCACCACGTCGCCGTGCGACAGCACCTCCTCCAGGTTCGAGCGCAGACGCTCCGGCAAGTAGGGCAACTCGTCCTCGATGAAACGGCGATTGGCGCCGAGCACGCGCTCCATGTCCAGACTCGGATCGTGCAGGAGCACATCGTGGCCCTTGCCGACCAGCGTGCCGATGACGCGCAGGATCGGGCTCTCGCGCAGGTCGTCGGTGCCGGCCTTGAACGACAGGCCGAGGAACCCGAGCTTCCGCTTCTTGAAGCGCTCGATCAGGCGGACGGCCTCGGCCACGTGCAGCTCATTGGACTCCAGGATGCCCGCCAGCACCGGCAGCTCGAGGTCGTGGCGCCGCGCCCGCGAGTTGACCGCGCGCAGGTCCTTGGGCAGACACGAGCCGCCGAACGCGAACCCGGGCGAGAGATAGGCGCCCGACAGGTTCAGCTTGGTGTCGCGCCGCATCAGGCGCATAACCTCGTGGCTGTCGACGCCCTCGCGCTTGCAGAGCCGCCCGAACTCGTTTGCGAACGCCACCTTGAGCGCGTGGTACGAGTTGTTCACGTACTTGAGCATCTCGGCGGTGGGAATCGGCGTCACGATGAGTTCGCCGCCGACGCCGGCGTAGAGCTGCTGCAACGCCGCCGCCGCGCGCTCGCAGCCCGCGCCAAGGATGGTGTACTCGGCCCCGAAGAAGTCCTCGACCGCCGTGCCCTCGCGCAGGAACTCCGGGTTGTACGCCACGCCGAAGTCGCGGCCGGCCTTGCCGCCCGCGGCCTGCTCGATGACCGGCGTGAGTTCCTCCAGCACGGAGCCCGGCAGCATGGTGCTGCGCATGACCACGGTCACGAACTGCTTGCTGTCCTTGAGCGCCGTGCCCACCTCGGCGCAGGCCCGCTTAACGTGGGACAGGTCGAGTGAACCGTCCTCCGCGCTCGGTGTGCCCACGCACACCAGCACGATGTCGGCACCCGGCATGGCTTCCGCGATGCGCGTCGTGGCGGTGAGCTTGCCGGCGTGCGCGGCCCTCGCGATGAGTTCAGGCAGGCCCTTCTCGACGATCGGGCTCTCGCCACGCCGGATGCACTCGACCTTCCACGGGCTCGTGTCCACGCCGACCACGTCGTGGCCGCGCTCCGCGAGACACGCCGAGCACACAGAACCAACGTAGCCGAGCCCCACGACCACCACGCGCATCGTTCCGACCTCCGGGAAAAGGTCCGGCGCGGCGAGTGCGCCGCGCGGCTGGTTCTAGAGTTTCCCGCCCTCCCGGCGGGGGATTACCTGGTCACGCTGCACATGCCACACCCGCACGCCGTCCTCGGACCAGCGGCCGGCCGGCGCCACGCGCGCGTCCAGCCAGCGCGCACAGCGACCGTCCGGGTCCAGGTCCTCGCAGCGGCTCAGCACCACCCATGTTCCACTCGCCCCCGCGAGCGAATCGGTGAGCGTCTCCGCCATGCGCAGCGGGCGCGCGGCGAATCCCAGCCACCAGCGCGACACGGGAAGCCCGCGCCCGTACCACTCGACCGGTTCGGGCGACCCGACGGCCAGCACGCGCTCGCCGGGCGTGAAGCCCGCGCGCACGTGCGCCAGCGCCGTCCGGTAGTCTTCCCGGCCGTACTTCGGTTCGAACGTCGCGCGCGCGAGCGAACCTGCCCACAGGAGCACCACGGCCACTGCCCACGCCCGGCGCGCGCGCGGACCCATGTCCGCGAACGCGGCGGCCACCACCAGCAGCAGGCACGGCAGCGAGATCGCGATGTACCGGGGGTGGAACACCTTGAAGTTGTGAGCCGCAAAGTAACTCACCACGAGCGCGGGCGCGACGAGCCACAGCCCGGTGTCAAGCAACAGCCGGCGCCGGGAGACCGCCACGAGCCCGAGCACGCCCAGCACCCCGAACACCAGGCCGGCGAGCGCGAGTTCCGGCAGGTGCGCGCGCACCGCGGCCAGGGGGTCCGCGCGCAGCTCGCGCAGGCTCGGGCCGCCCGAGTAGCCCATGACGAACGCGTGCAGCGCGAACGGCACCGCGGCGACATGGAAGGTATTGCTGCCGCGCAAGGACATCTCGCCGGCGGCAGCCTGGCGCCCGGGCGACAACCGCGACCAATCCCAGATGCCGCCGATTGCGGGAAACCACGGCAGGACGACCAGCAGCAGGCCCGCGGCGGTCACGCCGAGCGCGAGGAGCCGGGCTCGGCGCGT
>JAHFBW010000082.1 GCA_023249845.1 Candidatus Eiseniibacteriota bacterium | reverse complement strand
GCGAAATACGAGGTCCAATCGCACAATGGCAAGCGCTGGGTCATCGGCCGAACCGATCGTGGCGTTCGCGGCTACCACAGACGACGAGTCACCGGGAATGTCGAACCGGAGTGCATTGCCCGTAGCCTGCGCGTTGTTCATGCCCGTGCGGATCGTGGCGGTCGTCGTGTCGAACGCTGCCGTCCCGGGCAGCCCGGTCGTCTCGTTCGCCGGGAACGCATCGTTCACGAACTGCCAGATGTCCGAGGAGACAGCACCCAACGCCACCGTCGAGCTCGCACTCGCCTGACCCGGCGCCCCGGGCAGATCGACGAACGCGAGGGTGAAGTTGTCGAAATAACCACCCTCGTCCGAGTTGCAGCCCAGCGTGATCGCGAAGCGGAAGCACTGCTGCTGGTGATTGAAGTGAATCCTCACCGAGTCCGGAATGCCGCTCGAGCGCGAGGTGCGGAACGGTGCGCCATTGTCCAGTACGCCTTCGCCGTCCGTGAAACACTGGGGCTCGGGATTGAAGAAGATGCAACCGCAGAAGCAGGGCTGGCCCCAGCACTCGGCGCCGTTCGGTTGCTGCCCCGGATAGCTCTGGTGACCCACGACCCATGAATTCCCGCTGAAGGACAGGTTGAACATTCCGGCGTACAAGTCGTAGTAGATGATCCAGTCGTCGCTGGCGTTCGCGATGCTGGACGAGATCCCCATCGAATTCTGGGTTCCGCCGGGCCCCCCGACCAGGTTGATCGTTGGCGAAACCAGCAAGTGAGACACCTCGCGGAACGCCGCGAATCTCGAGTCCGCGGCGCGCTCGCCGTCGTCGTGGTTGCCCACCGTGACGACAAGTCCGCCGATGTTGCACGAACGCGATGGCGAGTTGGGCGGCCCGCACAAATCGTTGTACGTGAGGTTCGACAGCGGCTCGACGTGCATGTACTCGCCCGGCGGCTTGCCGGTGGAGCGCCACACGTCGGTCACCGCAAGGCCCCCAGGCAACGGGAAGCGGTTGTCGATCGCGTTCACGCCACCCTGCTCGGGCGTCTCGAAATCCCCGATCACCATGGGGCCCGCACCTGTGTCGATCGTGACGTCGTCGACCTGCACGGCGCCGCGACCCGAGGAGGTGTAGCCGTTGTTGCGCGTGTCCGAATCCGCGAAGCCGCGGTTGGTCTTGGAGCGGAACGCCAGGCGAACGTTGCCCGACACACCACCCAGGATCGTGCTGATCTGGGCCGCCGGGATCACGATGTCGCCCGAGGCCGGCGTCGCCGACATTGTGTCCGCCGGGTTGTTGCCCGTCTTCTGGAAGATCTCGAAGTAGTTGTTGCCCGCTCCGAAGACCTTCAGCACTTCCGAGAACCAGCGGCGCTGCTTGTCGTACACCGCACGGGTCACACCGTCCGAGTACACGCAAGCCGCGTCGTTGACCGGCGCGCCCACATACACCATGAACGAGTCCTGCGGGGCATTGCCGCCCGCCGCCGAGCTCGAGATGAAGTTGCCAGCGACCACGGCGAGCGGATCGCCATGGAACCAGCCGGTGCGCGTGGCAGCCGTGACGCCGATGGCGGTGGACATGCGGGTGCGATACTTGAAGTTCACCGTCAGCGACTGCGACGGCGTCAGCGCGATATCGCGATACAGGATCTGGTCCCACTGGTCCGCGTAGCCGGGGAAGTTGCTGCTCGACCCGTTGCCGACGCCATCGTGCAGGAACTGCACCACGTTCTGGTTGAACGGATTGTTCGTGATCAGATCCTTCACGTTGTTGTCGCCGTGCTGGCGCAAACCGCACCACGCCGACCGGGTGCCCGAGAGCGGCGTCCAGAAGACGCCAGCACCGGGACCGCCCGGATCGCCGTGCCAGATGCCGACCACGCCGAGCGTGCGCTTGGCCGACGACTGCTGGCTGATCACGTAGTTGGCCACGTTCCCGTGATCCAACGCCCACCACGGGCGCTCATCGTCGGTGAGCGTCAAGCCGCCCGTGGAGTTGTACTGGCGATGAGCGGGCCACCAGCCGTGCAGCGAATCCGGCGCCTGCAGGCCCACCGAGTTGTCCCAATCCCAGAGCGCGTTCGTGGCGTTGTTGAGGCCCGGCAGGTAAGTGCCCGTGTAGATATTCCAGTAGTTATCCGGCGCGGTGTGGTTCGTGTACGACTTGCCCACGTACACCGTGTCGGGGTCGTCGCCCGCCGAGGCGCGCAGCCGCGTGGCGCGCGTGGACAGCAGCTGTTTCACGAGCTGGGCGTTCCGCAGGTACTGGCCTTCGTCCTGCCCCTCGAACTGGGCACGCGCCGGCGCGGCGGCGGAAACGAGCACGAGCGAAACGACGACGGCGGCCAAGCGCGGGCGAAGGCGCATAGCGTACCTCGCGGTTGGTGTCAGGCCGCGAGACCTGGGGGTCCCCCGCGAGGCTGACGCTCGAATGACTCCACGACCCTCCCGCGGTCTTGGGGGGACGCGGGAGCACGCAGATGCTGGCCGGGCCGGGCAGCGACCGGATCGACGGGGGAATTACACCCCCGGCCAAGTCCGGAGGCGAGGGGAAAATCTCCGCGGCCGCCATCCTTGACATGTGCCCACGCGCCCGCCAAACCGCTACGCCTGAACGGGGTGGCGCCTCCCACACAGGGGGCGCGAAGTGGCGCCTACTCCCCACCCTCCGGGGGCGGCGTGAGCAACCACTCGAGATCCGCCTTGGACAGCGACCGAGCGAAGCTCTCTTCTCCCAGCAGGTCCTTCGCGAGCGCGCTTTTTCGCTGCTGCAGCTCCCAGATGCGCTCCTCGACGGTGCCTTCGGTGAGCAATCGGTACGCGATCACGGTTCGCGTCTGGCCGATGCGGTGCGTGCGGTCGATGGCCTGCGCTTCGATGGCGGGATTCCACCACGGGTCGAACAGGATCACGTAGCTCGCCGCGGTGAGGTTCAATCCAAGGCCGCCGGCGCGAAGCGAGAGCAGGAACACGCACGGGCGCGGATCCTCGCTGAACGCGGTCACGACGCGCTCGCGCCGCGTCGTCTGCCCGGTGAGAAGGTGATACGGGATCGCACGACGCTCGAACTCGGCCTCGATCAGCTTGAGGCACTCGACGAACTGCGAGAACAGCAGCACCTTGTGGCCCTCGGCAAGCAGCGGATCCAACAGCTCGAACAGCGCCTCGAACTTGCCCGATCCCAGGCCGTCCCGACCCCCCGCGAGCGCGGGATGGCAGCAGATCTGGCGCAGCCGCGTGAGCGTGGCGAGCACCGGCATGCGGTTTCGATCGAGCCCCTGCGGCTCGGCGAGCAGCGTGCCGAGGAACGCGCGAGCGCGGCCCAACTCGGAGAGGTAGAACCGACGCTGGCCCTGCATGAGCACGCAGTCCACCCGCTCCTCCACGCGCGCGGGCAGCTCCTGCGCGACCTGTTGTTTGAGTCGGCGAAGCAGCAGCGGCCGCAGCCGCGCGGACAACAGGCGGCGCCGGTGCGGCGGCGCGTCCGGCAGGTCGTGTCGCACCGAGAACGCCGAGCGCGTGCCGAGGAAGCCGGGGTGCACGAACGACACGATGCTCCACAGGTCGAGCGCGCGGTTCTCGAGCGGCGTGCCGGTAAGCGCCACGCGGTGGCGGGCGCGCAGTTCCAGCGCGGCCCGCGTGACGGCGGTGGACGGATTCTTGATCTGCTGCGCCTCGTCCAAGATGGCGGCGCGCAGCGGGCACTCGCGCCAGAAGCCGATGTCCTGGCGGAGCAGCGCGTAGTTCGTGATGACCAGATCGTGACCGGCGACGTTCGCGCGGTGCCCCACTCGGCCGCGCCCGCTCTCGAGCACCAGCACACGAAGTCGCGGCGTGAAACGTGCCGCCTCGCGCGCCCAGTGGTGCATGACCGACGCCGGGCACACCACCAGGGACGGCCCGCCCTCGGGATCACTCTCGATCATGTGCGCGAGCCAGGCGAGCGCTTGTAGAGTCTTGCCGAGACCCATGTCGTCCGCGAGCACCGCGCCCAGGCCGACGCCGCCGGTCCACGCCAGGAAGTCGAGTCCTTCGTGCTGGTAAGGACGAAGTTCGGCTTCGAGCCCCGCGGGCAGCGGCACACGTGGCAGGCCGGTGAACGCCGCAAGCCGCTCACGCAACGCGCGCACCGCATCGAGGTCGGCTGCCGACGCGCCGTAGGCCTCGAGCGCGTCCAGGCTCGACGCGGACGCTTGCGCCAACTGCCAGAGCGGCATGCGCACGTCGCCGCCTCCAGCCTCGAGCCCCAGGTCCGCGAGCCGGCGCGAGGCCTCGTCGAACTCCTCCAGGTCGGCGCGTCGCAGCCAGCCCGAGGACAGCTTCACGAACGGCGCACGACTCGCGCGCAGCAACGTGAGGTCCTCGTCCTTGAGTGCCAACCCCTCGGCCTGCCACTCGGCGGACACGGTGAACCAATCCATGCCGCTCGAGGCCACGCGCACGCGCGGCACCGCGCGGCGCTGCCTGAACAGGCCGCTCGCGCCCTCGTCGGCGTACCAGCGCGCTCCATGCGGCCGTGCCTCCCATGAGTCAGCGAGCGATTCGAGCACGTGCGGCGTGAGCCGCAGCCACCAGCCGTTCGGGGCCCCCAGCGGCACGCGCGGACCACGCCGCCGCTTTCCCGAGAGGTCGCCCTGTGGCAGCGATTCGATCCACGCCACCATGGGTGCCACGTGCTCGGGATCGGGAAGCTCGAACCACGCACGCTCCGCCGGTTCGGGCGCGGGTGCGCCCGGGCCATTCACGGGCTCCTCCGGAAGCTCCGCCTGTGGCTCCAGCTCGGACGCGATGGCGGGCTCGACGGGCTCGGCATCTGGCTTCTCGGGGCGCTCGTCCTCCACGGCCTGCATCGGCGCGAGCCATGCGTCGTCCGGGCCGAGTCGCGCCCAGCCGCCACCGGGCAGGTACTCGAACACCGCACCCTCGGGCGTGAGCACGCCCGGCGCCCACTGGGCGGCGCGCGAGGCGGCGAACAACCGGACACGCAGCCAGTCCTCGGCCGCCAGCTCGAAGCAGCCCACAACGTCCACATCATGCACGCGCGTGAGCCGGCGAAGCGCCGAACGCACGACGGGGAACGAGCGAGACAGCCGCTCGAGCACGGCGCCGTCATTGCGCCGGAGCGAGAGTCCGCCCTCCTGAAGCAGCTTCACCACCTCGCGCGGCGGTTCGTCCACGATGCGCACGAATCCGCCGCCGGCGAGCGCGACATGCGTGCGCCCGCCCGAGGCGAGCCCGAGCGGTGAGAGCAGCACCGCGTCGGCGAAGGGCCGTGTGGTGCCGTCGGGCCACTCGAGCGACAGCTCGAGGCGCGGCGCCTCGCCCTCCGCCTCGCACACCGGCACCACGCGCACCTCCTCGGTGTGCAGGCTGGCGCGCGACCCGGGTTCCACGCCCGCGCGCGCGGCGAGTGTTGCAGGCAGCGACGCGCTCCAGGTGAAATGCGGTGATTCGGGGACGCGGTCGAACAACGCCTGCATGCGTTCGCTCGTCAACTCGATGCGTGTGCCGCCCGGCACCAGCGGCAGCGCGAACTCCGGCGCGGTGAGCGCACGCAGCAGTCGCGCCTCGGGCGGTGCGAACAGCGTGGGGTGGCGCTTGAGCTCGGACGAGAGCTGTTCGAGTTGTCGCCATGTGCGCGGCGCGTCCACATGCCCGGGTGCCGTGACCCGCGCCTCGAGCATGAGCAGCGCGCCGAGTGGCCCCGGTTCCAGGTGCAGCACCGCGCGCAGACGCCGCGGTTCTGGCGCGCCGCGATCGGCCCATTGCGCCAGTGCCTCCACCGCGTGGTCGTGACGCAGCGCCTCCGCGCGGTCCTCACGCGGCTCCACGTGGCCGCGCGCTCCCAGTTCGACGGGCTCTGCCGCGAGCTCCGCGGGCGCGATGCGCGCCCAGCGCGCATGATCCCATCGCCCCGCGCGCCTTGCGGCAGCGAGCAGCAGGACGCCCAGCGTCCACACATGTTCACAGGCCCTGCCGGCGGGACATGAGCACAGGCTCGCTGCGCCGTCATCACCCCACGCCCAGCGCGACACGTACAGGTGGCCGTCGGCGACGTTGCCTCGCACACCGCGCGAGTCCGCGCTCACGCCGCTCACCGCCGCGGGGTGAGCCAGCTCCCGCCCACGTTGCGCACGATCGGCTGGGATCTTGAGCAGCGCCTCGTTCAAGGCGTCGAGGGCGGCGCGCGGAAGTCCTCGAGCGAGCACAGGGAGCGTCGGGTCCATCCCCAGAGCATCGGTGGGAGTGGCCCGCGGAGCAAGCATGAGTGCTCGTGAGACCGTGAAAGGTCAGGTGGTGGTCAGGCGGCGCCTTCGCCAGAGACCTTTCCGCTTCGGTACAGACGCACGTCGACCCTCTCGATCGTCGCCAGGCCCTCGGTGACGTTGTCGTCGATCAGCGCCAGGAAGGCTTCGAGCTTGTCGCGAGCGTCGACCATCTCGATGACGATCGGGAGGTCGAGCGAGAGACGCTCGACCTTGACGGTGTGCAACCGGCTGTGCGCCCCGAACCCCATCATGCCGCGCACGACCGTCGCACCCGCAAGACCGTGCTCGCGCGCCTTGAGGACGATCCACTCGTAGAGTGGCTTCCCCTCATGCTTGTCGCTCTCACCGATGAAGATGCGCAACAGGCAGCCTTCGCGCGGAATCACCATGGCATCACCTCCAGACCAGCTGAGCCGCGAGCCGGCCGAACCAGACCGCGCACAACGCCAGCACGAGATGCCCACCCAGATTCATCCCGGCCGACAGGCGCTGGCCGTCGCGCAGGAGGTTGAGGGTCTCGTTGCCGAACGCCGAGAACGTGGTGTAACCACCCAGGAGACCCACGACCAGGAACGTTCGTGCCGCCGGCCCGAGCGCGCCATGCGCCTCGGCGATCTGCGAAATCAGACCGATGCCGAAGCAGCCCGTGACATTCACCGCGAGCGTTCCGTAGGGGAACGTCGAGGCCGGAAACGCGGACTGCACCAGTCCACCGATCACGTATCGCAGGACGGAACCGATGAACCCGCCCGCGCCAACCAGGAGCACTTTCATCAATTCGGGTGCCTCCATGAGCGGTGTCACGAGAATCGGCCAGGAGCGCCGCGGCGGGCGGCCTGACCTGCGCGGCACACGCTAGTCGAGCCGTGCGTCCGTTCCAACTTGCCGTCCGCCGGCGCACCGCCCCGCATGCTACCGTCGCGCCTTCGTCCGAATCCGTCCGAGCCACTGTGGAGTGTGCCGTGTCGTCCGACCTCTATCCCGTCCCGCCCCACGTACGCGAACGAGCCCACATCCGCTCGATCGAGGAGTATCACGCGCTCTACCAGCGCTCGCTCGACGATCCGGCCGGGTTCTGGGCCGAGCAGGCGCGCATGCTCGACTGGTACCACCCCTGGCACACCGTGTTGGACGCTGACTACGAGCAGGTGGACTTCGGCTGGTACCTGGGCGGGCGGCTGAACGCCTGCTTCAACTGCGTGGACCGTCACGTGGACCGGCACGGCGAGCGCACCGCCATCGTGTGGGCGGGCGACGAGCCGGGGAGCTATCGCCACGTGTCCTACCGCGAGCTGAAGCACGAGGTGTGTCGCCTCGCGAACGTGTTGCTCGCGCACGGCGTCAAGAAGGGCGATCGCGTCTGCATCTACATGCCCATGATCCCCGAGACCGCGTATGCCATGCTCGCGTGCGCCAGGATCGGCGCGGTGCATTCGGTGGTTTTCGGCGGGTTCTCGGCGGAGTCCCTGCGCGACCGCGTCCTCGACGCTGGCTGCAAGGTGCTCATCACCGCGAACGAAGGTCTGCGCGGCGGCAAGAGCATCCCGCTCAAGGCCATCGCGGATGAAGCTGTCGAAGGCGTGTCCATGGTGGAGACGGTGCTGGTGGCGCGGCGCACGACGCGCGAGGTCCCGATGCGCGCGGGCCGCGACCTGTGGCTGGACGACGAGATGAAACGCCAGCGCAGCACGTGCACGGTGGCGTGGATGGGCGCCGAGGACCCGCTGTTCATCCTCTACACGTCGGGCAGCACCGGGAAGCCCAAGGGCGTGCTGCACACCACGGGCGGCTACCTCGTGTACGCGGCACTTACCCACAAGCTCGTGTTCGACTATCACGAAGGTGACGTCTATTGCTGCGCGGCGGACGTGGGCTGGATCACGGGCCACAGCTACATCGTGTACGGCCCGCTCGCGAACGGCGCGACCTCCGTGATGTTCGAGTCCACGCCCGTCCACCCGGATCCAGGTCGGTACTGGCGCATGGTGGACGACCTCGGCATCAACATCTTCTACACCGCCCCCACGGCGCTGCGCGCCATCGCCCAGGCCGGGGACGAACACGTGAAGCGTTATTCTCGGAAGAGCCTGCGCGTGCTGGGCTCGGTCGGCGAGCCGATCAACCCCGAGATCTGGCGCTGGTACCACGACGTCGTGGGTGAGGGCCGCTGTGCCGTCGTGGACACGTGGTGGCAGACCGAGACGGGCGGCATCCTCATCACGCCACTGCCGGGTGCCATCGCCACCAAGCCTGGTTCGGCAACGCTGCCGTTCTTCGGCACGCGACCAGTGGTGCTCGACCCCGAGTCCGGGCGCGTGCTCGAGGGAAACGGCGTCTCAGGCGCTCTCTGCCTCGCCACGCCGTGGCCGGGGCAGGCGCGCACGGTGTGGGGCGACCACCAGCGCTTCAAGGAGACGTATTTCACGCAATACAAGGGCTACTACTTCACCGGTGATGGCTGTCGTCGCGACGAAGACGGCTACTACTGGATCACGGGCCGCATCGACGACGTGCTGAACGTGGCCGGGCACCGGCTCGGCACCGCCGAGGTGGAGAGCGCGCTTGTCGCCCACGTGGCCGTCGCCGAGGCCGCGGTGGTGGGTTTCCCGCACGCCATCAAGGGGCAGGGCATCTACGCGTACGTGCTGATCACGAAAGACGCGGCATCCCGTGCAGGTGCAGAACTGGAGGGCACGTTGCGCGAGCAGGTGCGTCATGTCATCGGCGGCTTCGCGGCGCCCGACGTGGTACACGTCGCGTCAGGACTCCCCAAGACGCGAAGCGGGAAGATCATGCGTCGGATCCTGCGAAAAATCGCCGCTGGCGAGTATGAAGGGCTCGGCGACATCACCACGCTCGCCGAACCCGAAGTGGTGGAAAGACTCATCGCGCAGCATCGCGAGCGCACCACCACCACGCGCTGAACGCTGTCATTGCTCGCGTTCCGCGCCCTGCCGCGCGCTGGGGCATTCGCCCCGCATTCGGGCGCGTTCACCCAAAGTGAACGAAAACACTATATTACAAAAATATCCATTGCTGAGTGACGACCTGATTTCTACACTTTTGTTCGTGCTGTTCTTCTGAGCCCCGCCTACCGCGACCCTTGCCGCGCGATCCTCACGCGTGGTGCGGTGGGTTCTCCGAACCAGCCTCGATACGACGTTCGCCCGGGACGGGCGTGGATCCGTTTGCCGCGTGTCTCTCCCACGCGTGTGGATCGCACCTCCCGGGACGGGCGCGAACGGCCCTCCGACCCCACGACGGAGGGCTGTAGAAGTGCATCGTTCCTCGGCGGAGGGTTCCCCACGTGAAACACTCTACTATCGCAACACTCGTTCTGATGGCCGCCTGCGCGGCGCTGCCGGTAACCGCGATGGCGGCGAGCCCTCGGTCTCCCCAAGTAATCGTGAGTGGTGGAACGCTCCAGACGTACCTGAACGGCAAGGGTGAGTCGATCAACGTCGGTAGCGACCAGGTGGACATCCAGACCTGGAAATCCACGATCTCCGGCAACAGCGCGCTGACGCTTCAGATCTCACTGGGCGGGGTCGGCGGCAACGAGATCGGGCTCTACGGGGCGCACTCCCACGCGACGCGCTTTCCGATCTTCCCGGCTACGGCGCCCGCCGGCTGGTTCGCCGTGGTCTCGTTGCGCAGCGTTGCGCCGAAGCTGATCATCAATCTGTTCGACGAGGTCGGGCAGCATCAGACCCGTACGGCGGTCACGAACTTCGAGATCGACAATTTCGGCTACTACATCAAGAACGTCGACAATGGCGTCGGCCACACCGAGGACGGTCACAATCCGAACAACTCGCCCAGCGCCCTGACGTACGCCGGCACGGGTGACAACACGGGCTGCTGGTGGCTGTGCTTCGAGGACAGGCTGTACGGCGATGGTGGACGGGACAACGACTTCGATGACGCGGTGCTGCTCCTCGAGTCCGTGAACCCCACTCCCGTCACCAAGACCACCTGGGCGTCCGTGAAGGCTCGCTTCCGCTGATTCCGATTCCCCCCACCTGAATGACAGCGATCGCCCGGGCCCAGCGCCCGGGCGATCTGCTTTCCCGACGATCACCCCGGGCTCGCACGCCGGCGGGGAGGTGCCCCGCCGCCCCCGAGGACCGGGAAGCGCGGTACACTGCGCGGTGATGCGCCCAGTCCCGCCAGCATATGACGCGCGTCGCTCGAGCGGGGTATCGCGGACTTGAGCACGCCGCCCGACACCCCCCCCATCCAGCGACTCGGCCCGTACGAGATCCTCGGCCGCCTTGGCGCGGGCGGCATGGGCGAGGTCTGGCTCGCGCGCGACGGCCGCCTGCAGCGCGAGGTGGCGCTCAAGGTGCTCCCCGCGCGGCTCATGGCCGACTCGGAGGCGTTGGCGTTGTTCCGGAACGAGGCGCTCGCGCTCGCCTCGCTCAACCACCCGAACATCGCCACCATCCACGGCCTCGAGGAGATGCCGGGCGGCACCATGGTACTGGTGCTCGAGCGCGTCGAGGGCGAGACGCTCGCGCAC
The DNA here is from genome assembly GCA_023249845.1 of Candidatus Eiseniibacteriota bacterium. Taxonomy (GTDB): domain Bacteria; phylum Eisenbacteria; class RBG-16-71-46; order RBG-16-71-46; family RBG-16-71-46; genus JAIOPA01. Next base: position 709 of record JAHFBW010000082.1, on the reverse strand, counting down.
CGGCTGGCGAGCGGCCCGCTCGCCCCCGAGGATGCGCTGCAGGTCGCGGCCCAGGTGGCGCAGGCGCTCGAGGTGGCGCACGAGCGTGGCGTCGTGCACCGCGACCTGAAACCCGGCAACGTCATGCTGGGCCCGCGCGGATTGGTGAAAGTGCTGGATTTCGGCCTCGCGAAGCGGACGTACGGACTCGCGAACCCGCGGCCGCATGTCACCGCCGATCCGGCGCCCGGCTTCACGCACGTGACGGGCGATGCGTCCGCGTCGCTCTCGGGCCCGGTCTCGGGCACGCCGGGCTACATGAGCCCGGAACAGGTGCTCGCGGGGACGCAGGACGAGCGCACGGACGTGTTCGCGTTCGGCTGCCTCGTCTATGAATGTCTGAGCGGCGAGCGCGCGTTCCCGGCCGATGATCCGTTCGTGGCCATGGCTCAGGTGCTGAACGAGTCGCCGGACCTGGCCGCTCTACCCGAGCGGACGCCGGCATCTGTCCGCGCCATGATCGAGACCTGTCTCGCGAAGGACGCCGAGCAGCGCCCTCGCTCCGCGCGCGCGTTGCGGTTCACGCTCGAGGAGGCTCTCGGCATCCGCCGCGCCGCCGCGTTGCGCGAGGGCGAGGCAGTCCAAACGCCGAACAACCTGCCCGCCCAGGCCACGAGTTTCGTGGGCCGGCAGACGACGCTCGACGAATGCACGCGCTCGCTCTCCGAGA
>JAHFBW010000367.1 GCA_023249845.1 Candidatus Eiseniibacteriota bacterium | reverse complement strand
AGGGTTTTTCGAATGGGTCCGTAGCCGGACGCCGCCCGATGCGCAGTCGGTGTTCGTCGGCGGCAACGGCCTGCGAGCGATCGGGACGATTCGCGCACTGGAGTCCTCACTCGGAAGACCCGTGCTGACCGCGAACCAAGTGCTGATCTGGGCGGTACTGCGCACGGCAAGAGTGAAGGCGAGGGTCACCCAATATGGGCGAATCTTCGCGATCCGCTGAGGGGTGCCATCGCTGACTGCAAGTTGGTGCGCCGCCTTGGAATCGAACCAAGAACCTACTGATTAAGAGTCAGTTGCTCTGCCAATTGAGCTAGCGGCGCAGCGCGCGGGGCAGACGAGCACCCGCGAAAAGACCGGGGCAATCTAGCTTCGACCGGGCGCAGCGTCAAGCGTGGCGGCCTCTGTGCGCGGGGCGCGGGCGCGATTGCTGCGGGCGGAACGTGCGCGATCCGCCCGCTCCCGTCCATGCTGCGCGTCCACATGCGTGCGCGCATGCGCACGTTCGGCCTGCGTGCTAACTTGCGGCGTTCCTGACTCCAGTTCATCACGGCTCACATGCGGAGGACGCAGTTGGCGAACGGATTCGAGCGCACGCAGGGCATCCCTCCGAAGCAGGGGCCCGGACCGTTGTTCCGCCAGCGCTGGTTTCACGTGTTCGCCTACGTCGCGCTCATCTTCACGCTCAGCGCCCAGCCCGGCCTGACCGTTCCGGGTACGTTCAAATACCGCGACAAGCTCGCGCACGTGCTCGAATACGGCGGCTTGGGCTGGCTCGTCTACCGCGCGGCCGTCCACTCATGGCCAGCAGCCGGCGCCCTCCGCCGCGTGCTGTTCACGATCGTCGCGGTGTCCGCGGTCGGCGCGTGCGACGAGAAGTTCCAGTCGTTCGTCCCGATGCGCGATTCGTCGGTCTACGACTGGATGGCCGACACCGTGGGCGGCTCGCTCGCGCAGGTGTTCTGCCGGGTGCGCGAGAAGCGCCGCGGGGTGGCGTGATGGCGCCGCGACACCAGGCGCCGCGCGGCACGCGCGACCTGCTGCCGGAGGAGAGCGCGCGCTGGCGCTGGGTCGAGGCCCAGGCGCACGGTGTGCTCGACCGTTACGGCTACGGCGAGATCCGCACGCCGATGTTCGAGGACTACGAGCTGTTCGCGCGCACGTCGGGCGAGTCGAGCGACGTGGTACAGAAGGAGATGTACCGCTTCAAGGACCTCGGCGACCGCGACCTCGCGCTGCGTCCCGAGTTCACCGCCGGCGTCATGCGCGCGTTCCTGGAAGGCGGGCTCGGCGGCCGGTCGCGCGTGCACCGGCTGTGGAGCATGGGCCCGGTGTTCCGCTATGGCCGCCCCGGCAAGGGTCGCTATCGCCAGTTCGCGCAGATCAACTGCGAACTCGTCGGCTCGCCGGCGCCGGGCGCAGACGTTGAGATGATCACGCTCTTCGTGGACCTGTACGAGGCGTGGGGATTCAAGGACCTGACCGTGAAGTTGAACAGCGTCGGCCAGCCGGCGTCGCGGCGCGCGTACGGCGAGCGCCTGCGTGAGCTGCTGTCACCGTTCGGCGAGCGATTGTCCGAAGACTCGCGCCGGCGGCTCGAGCAGAACCCGCTGCGCGTGCTCGACAGCAAGTCCGAAGCCGACCTCGCGGTGCTGGCCGAGTTGGGGGCCCGCCTGCCGCACATGCTCGACTTCCTCGACGAGGCCGACCGCGAGCACTGGAACGCGGTGCTCGCGGGGCTCGACGCGGCGGGCGTCATGCACGAGGTGGATCACGGCCTCGTGCGGGGGCTCGACTACTACACGCGCACGGCGTTCGAGGTGCACGACGCCTCGCTCGCGAGCCAGAGCGCGCTCGGCGGCGGCGGGCGCTACGATGGGCTGATCGAGGCGCTGGGCGGTGCTCCAACCCCCGGCGTGGGCTTCGCCATCGGCCTCGACCGCACGCTGCTCGTGCTCCAGGAGCGCGGGCTCGCCGCCGCGGCAGGCGACACGGTGTGTGTCGTGGCCATGGACGCGACGCGCGCCGGCGTCACCGCGCTGGTGCGCGAGCTGCGGCGGCGCTTCCGGGTCGAGGCCGATGTGGAGGCACGGGCGTTCAACGCGCAGATGAAGTCGGCAGGCAAGAGTGGTGCGCGCTTCCTGGTGATCGCGGGCGAGGAGGAGTGGGCCCGCGGGGAGGTGGCGCTGAAGGATTCGAAGACAGGCGAACAGAAGGCCGTGCGACGCGAGTCGCTCGCGGCCGAGCTCGAGGCCCGCGTCTCACGACAGGAGAGCACAACGTGACACATGAGCTCGAAGGACTCGGGGACTGGCGGCGCACGCATACGTGCGGCGCGCTGGCGCGCGCACAAGCCGGCCAGGCCGTCACGCTCATGGGCTGGGTGCATCGTTCGCGCGACCACGGCGGCGTGCTGTTCATTGACCTGCGCGACCGCTACGGGCTCACGCAGGTGGTGTTCCACCCGGACACCGGCGGCAAGCCGCTGCTCGAGCGCGCCTCGGACCTCGGCAACGAGTTTGTGATCGCGGTCAAGGGCGTGGTCATGGAGCGGCCGGCCGACGCGGTCAATGCCGAACTCGCCACCGGCGCAATCGAAGTGGACGCGCGCGAACTCAAGCTGCTGTCGGCGTGCGACCCGCTGCCGTTCCAGGTGAACGAGGAGCACATGCTCGCGAGCGAGGACCTGCGCCTGAAATACCGCTACCTCGACCTGCGGCGTCCCGAGTTGTCCGCACTGCTGGCGCTGCGCCACACGGCCGCGGCCGCGGCGCGCAACTATCTCTCGAGCCAGAGCTTCCTCGAGATCGAGACGCCGATCCTGGTCAAGCCCACCCCGGAGGGCGCGCGCGACTATGTCGTGCCGAGCCGCGTGCACCACGGCAGCTTCTACGCCTTGCCGCAGAGCCCGCAGCTCTACAAGCAGACGCTCATGATCAGCGGCTGCGACCGCTACTTCCAGCTCGCGCGCTGCCTGCGCGACGAGGACCTGCGCGCCGACCGCC
>JAHFBW010000081.1:2795-11537 GCA_023249845.1 Candidatus Eiseniibacteriota bacterium | reverse complement strand
CAGGGCGCCCGACGTGAGTTCGGGCTTCCACAGCCGGCTCGTGGCGAGAAACTGCACCGGCATCTTGAGCGCGCGTGCGTCCTTGTTGCCGTCGCTGTAGAAACCCTCGCGGATGAACGCTTTCACCGTGGCGGGCGACGTCTGCGTGAATACGGCGTAGATGGACTTGCTCTGCGTGGTGTCGCGGCCCTTGCTCGAGAACATCATCTTGGACACGACGTCGAACGAGTTGTCCATGAAGTCCAGGAAGCGTTTCTTCTGTTGGTCGTCAATCTGCGCTGGAATGCCCACGGGTACGTCGATCAGCAACAGCCCCCTGGCGCGGCCCGGGTGCGCGGCGAGTGCGGCCATGGCCGCGCGTCCGCCGATCTCGTGCGCCACCACGATGGTGCTCTCGGGGTTCTGCTTCGCCAGCACCTGGTCGAGCGCCTCGCCCACGGTCGCGAACGAGAACGGCTCGGGCAGGGGCGTCTCGCCGTGGCCCGGCAGATCCACGAGCACGATGCGATGGCCCCCGAGCAGCCTGCGCGCGGTGGGCAGCCAGTCACTGCGCGTGCCGCCGAGTCCGTGCACGAACACGATCGTGGGCCCGCGGCCCAGCTCGGTGGTCCTGGGCGGCGTGGTCTCCGCGTGCGGCCGGGCGACCGGCACGAGCAGCGCCAGCGCCACGAGGGCTCCGACGGATCCGAGTGGGCGGTGGATCGGCGAGAGACTCACGTGACCTCCGTGGGGTTGGGTGGGCGCCGGATCATCCGACTCCCGCGCGGTCGCGCACCAGTGGTCGCGCAAGGTACCGGCCGGCAGGGTACCAGTCCGCGAGATTCGTGCGCGGCCCATGCTCGACGCGGGTGTAGAGTCGCCCGACCCAGGAGATCCCCCGCATGAAGCTCACGCTCAAGGTGAACGGCAAGCTCCGCCCGGTGGATGTGGACGCTGACATGCCGCTGCTGTGGGTGCTGCGCGACGTGCTCGACCTTCCGGGCACCAAATACGGCTGCGGCGTGTCGCAGTGTGGCGCGTGCACGGTGCACATGAACGGCGAACCGGTGCGCTCCTGCCAGACCCCGGTCTCCAGCGTGGGCGACGCGGCGATCACCACGATCGAAGGGCTGTCGTCCGACGGTTCGCATCCCGTGCAGCGCGCATGGCGCGAGCTGGACGTGCCTCAGTGCGGCTATTGCCAGGCGGGACAGATCATGACGGCCGCGGCGCTGCTCGCGAAGACCCCTCGCCCGTCACCTGCCGAGATCAGCGCGGCGATGGACGGCAACCTGTGTCGTTGCGCGACCTACCTGCGCATACGCGAGGGCGTCGCGCGCGCCGCCGCGCTGGCCGCGGCAACGCCGAAGCGACCGGCGCGGGCCCCCGCTACAGCCGAGCGCGGAAGGTAGGCCGGCCATGGATGCGCTCCGCCTCGATCGCCGCGCGTTCCTGAAGGTCACCGCTCTCGCCGGCGGTGGCATGTTGCTGGCCCCACTGATCGAACCACTCGCCGGCGCCACCGCGGCCGAGCTCGAGGCCAGAGCCCTCGGCGCGTTCGTGCGCATCGGTGGCGACGGCGTCATCACCATCGTCGCCAAGAATCCCGAGATCGGCCAGGGCGTGAAGACCATGTTGCCCATGTTGATCGCCGAGGAGCTGGGTGCCGATTGGAAGGACGTGAGGATCGAGCAGGCGGTGAGCGACCCGGCCAAGTATGGCGAACAGTTCGCGGGCGGCAGCCGCGCGACGCCGAACAACTACGAGGACCAGCGCCGGGTCGGCGCCGCGGGGCGACAGATGCTGATCGCCGCGGCTGCCGCGACGTGGGGCGTGCCCGAATCCCAGTGTACGGCCAGCGCGAGCGCCGTGGTCCACACGCCGAGCCATCGGAAGATGAGCTACGGGCGGCTCGCGGCGCGCGCCGCGACGTTACCTGCACCGGACTTGAAGTCCGTCGTGCTCAAGGATCCGAAGGACTTCACGATCATCGGCAGACCCACGCGCGGTGTGGACACGCCGGCCATCGTCACCGGCCGCCCGCTCTATGGGATCGACATACGCGTTCCCGGAATGCTGTACGCGGTGTTCGAGAAGTGCCCCGTGTTCGGCGGCAAGGTGGCGTCTGCCAACGTGGACGCCGTGAAGGCCGAGTCCGGCGTTCGCAACGCGTTCGTGGTCGAGGGCGGCAGCGCGCTCAACGGACTGCTGGGCGGCGTGGCGATCGTGGCGGACAGCGGGTGGGACGCCGCTCGCGCGCGAGACAAGCTCGTCGTGCAGTGGAACGAGGGCGCCGCCGCGGAACTGTCGAGTGCCAAGCTCGCGGGCCGCGCCGCCGAGTTGGCCGCGGGCCCGCCCGCGCGCGTGCTGCGCAAGGACGGCGACGTGGGCGCGGCACTCGCAGGCGCCGCCAAGACCGTGCGTGCCACGTACGCGTACCCGTTCCTTTCGCACGCACCACTCGAGCCGCAGAACTGCACCGCGCGCGTGGACGGGAACAAGGTGGAGCTGTGGTCCAGCACGCAGACACCGCAGCAGGGCCGCCAACTAGTGGCACAAACGCTGGGCGTGGCGGAATCCGACATCACGATTCACATGGTCCGCGCCGGCGGCGGGTACGGCCGGCGGTTGAGCAACGACTACCTTGTGGAATCCGCGTGGATCGCGCGCGTCGCCGGTGTACCCGTGCAACTGCGCTGGACGCGCGAGGACGACATGCGCCACGACTTCTACCGTCCCGCCGGGTGGCACCAACTGGAGGCCGGGCTGGACGCCGGCGGAAAGCTCGTGGCCTGGCGCGACCACTTCATCACGTTCGGCGAAGGCGAGCGCTTCGCGCCGTCGTCTGGCATGCAGCCGACCGAGTTCCCGGCCCGGTTCGTCCCCCACTTCGAACTCGGCGCGTCCGTGATGCCGCCGCTTGTTCCCACCGGCGCGCTGCGCGCTCCCGGCAGCAACGCACTCGCGTTCGTGTTCCACTCGTTCCTGGACGAACTGGCGCATGCCGCCGGCGCGGACCCGGTCCGCTTCCGCCTCGATCTATTGGGCGAGCCACGCTTGGTGCAGGAGGCCGATGGTCGCGGCCCGTACCACGCGGGCCGGATGCGCGCGGTGCTGGAGACCGTGGCCGAACGCTCCGGCTGGGGCCGGCGCGCTTTGCCAGAGGGCAGTGGCCTCGGCGTGGCGTTTCACTACAGCCACCTGGGTTACTTCGCCGAGGTGGTCGAGGCTCGCGTGAGCGGCGACGCGGTGAGCGTGGACAGGGTGTGGGTGGCGGCCGACATCGGCAGCACGATCATCAACCCCATGAACGCCGTGCACCAGGTGCAGGGCGCCGTCTTGGACGGCCTGGGCCAGGCGATGGCGCAGGAGATCACGCTCGAGAAGGGCCGAACGGTGCAGGCGAACTTCCACGACTACGTGCTGCTGCGGCACGTCCAGGCACCTCCGGTGGACGTGCACTTCGTGACCAGTGAGAACCCGCCAACCGGCCTCGGCGAACCCGCGCTGCCCCCGGTGATCCCGGCGCTCTGCAACGCGATCTTCGCGGCGAGCGGGAAGCGTGTGCGGGAACTGCCGCTTTCGAAGGCGGGGTTGCGTTGGGGCTAGCGTCGTGCGGCGAGGATCGTTGCCGCACCAGGGCTGGTCACGGCGCGCCGAGGAACCCCTCGACCACGCGCACGAACTTCTCCGGCTCCTCGAAGTACGGCAAGTGACCGCTCTGTTCGAACACCTCCCAGCGCGAGCCCGGGATCGCCTTGTGGATCTTCCACGCGGTGCTGGGCGCCACGTTGATGTCGTAGCGGCCGGTCACCACCAGCGTCGGCATGCGGAACGTGGGCAGCACCGGCCACATGTCGTACTGGCCGAGGTCGGCGTTCAGCGCCGCGTTGACCTTGCGTGTGTACTTGTAGCTGGCCGCGTTGGCCACGAACTCGTCGCGCTTCGCGGTGGACACGAACAGCATGCCCAGGTACTCGCGCAGGCTCTGTTTGCCCGCCGCGGTGTCGCCGAGCGTGTCGAAGAAGTCGAGTTGGCCCTGGTGCTCGGTGGTCTCCGGGAAGATGTACTTGAAGATGAACTCGGTGTCGCTCCACTTGGGCGCGGCCGAGTCGGCGATGATCAGGTGCGCGACGTGCTCGGGGTGGCGCGCGGCGTAGGCCATCACAAGGTAGCCACCCCACGAGTGCCCGAGCAGGTCCACCTGCGCGGCGCCCAACTGCGCGCGCAGCGCCTCGAGGTCGGCGACCTGGTCGGCCAGCGTGCACGACTGGCTGCTCTTCAACGCTCCGGAGCGGCCGTTGCCACGCTGGTCGTAGAACACGACGCGGCGCCCGCGCGCGAGCACGTCCCAGGCGTCCGAGCAGAGCACGTACGTATGGTCGAACCCCGGCCCGCCGTTCACCATGATGAGCGGCCGTCCCGACGCGCTGCCGCGCACCTCGTACCAGATCGAGACGCCGCCTGTCGTGAACGTGCGACCGACGCCGCTGGGCGTGGCGGGCGCGGCGTGGGCGGCGCTGCCGATTGAGGTGAGTAGCAGACTGGCGATGAGTACGGTGCGCGGTCGAGCGAGCGGCATACGACCTCCGAACGTGCGGTGATGAGCGCTTCGGTCACGTGGGGAGCGCGACGTCATCTCCGGGACGGCACGTCACGCAGCATCGTACGGCTCGAGCGCTCGCTCGACCAGCCTGCGCCTCACCTCCGCGCCTGTCGGCGTCTCCCCCACCACGCCACCACGAACAACAGCGCCGTGAGCGCGCCGTAGACGGCCCAGAGCAGCGGCGTGCGCGCGGCGTTGACTCCCGTGTAGTCCACCTCCGGCAGGTGGTGCATGGGGCCCACGTACCACGCGAAGAGGTAGAGCACCTCGAAGAACTTGGCGCTCCCGGTCCACACGCCCAGTGCGAGCGCCAACGACGGAACGAAAGCGGCGCAAGTGAGCCAACCGGCCACGGCCAGCCACTCGCCCGCGATCCCGAGCCGCAACAGCGCGGGTGCGCCCGCGAGCAGCATGACCACCGCCCCCGCTGCCCACGCCCCGGGCAGCAGCCGCGACACGGGTCGCGGGCAGGAGAACAGCACCGCGCCAGTGTCGTGTCGAAGTTCGCGGTGGCCGAGTTGCGACCACACGAGCGCCGGCCAGAACGAGGCGAGCGGCAGCACGACTTGGCGCACACCCGTGAGCGGTGCTGCCAGCTCCGCAATTAGGAATCCGAGCAGCCCCACGTACCACCATGGGGACTGGCCCCTCAGCAGCAGCGCCAACTCGGCGCGCACGACGCCGGTGATGCCGAACTTTCGCTTGGCGAGCGTGAGTGTGCCAGCACTCGCGCCCACGGCCGCGGCGACGGAGCGCGTCCTGCGATCAGGCCACCACGATCGCGTGCGCGCGCCACCGAGCGCGCGCGGCGCGGCGTCGAATCGATCGAATGGGATGGCCGAGGCGAAAACCATCAGTGCCGCGAGGACCAGCCACGGCAGGCGTGTCCCGGCCTCGGCTGCATTCCAGCGAAGTCCGGACCACGCGAACGTGACGGCCTTCTGCCCGCGGTAGCGCGGACTCATGTTGACGCCCATGCTGAGCGAAGGCGGTCGCGATGCGGCGTCCGGGTGCTGGGCGATCATCGCGGCCCTCACGTCGCCCACGAAGATGCGCGCGCCCGACATGTCGCGCCACGCGGGCACGCGCATGTCGTCCATACCGCCGCCCGCGAGCGCGAACCCGAGCAGGAAGAACCACGCGATGTTGCCGAGCCCGCCGCGCAGCCAGCGCACGCAGTCGAAGAACACCGCGCTGGCCGCCGTGAGGAGCGCCAACGGCAGGGTGAGCGTGACGAACGGCGTGAGCGTGGCGGCCACGTCCACGCGACGGTCCTCGCCGAGTAGCTGCTGCTGTACGAGCGCCACCGCCGCGACCACGGCCGCCTGCGAGGCGAACACGGTGAGGTTGCCGAGGACGCGCGCCCACAGGTAAGCGAGCGTGTGCATCCGCGTAGCGGCCAGCACCTGGCCCACACCGGTCCGCCGGTCTCGTTCGACCGAGCCTTTCACCAGGTAGAAGCCCACGAACAGGAACCACATACCCGTGAGCAGCGCCGTGAGCGTGCCCACCCACGCGGCGCCGTAGGCGGGTCGGTAGACGTCGTCCATGACGAAGGTGCGATATCCCGCGCCGTTCTCTGGCAGCATGTGCTGCGCGAGCCACACCATTACGAGCAGCGACACCAGGTAGCCGGGCCGCCGCGTGCGCTCGAGCACGTCGGCCCACACCAGCCGCGCGAGCCGCGTGGCGTCGAAGCGCGCGCGCGGGCGGGACGCCGCGGTCACGGCGGGCGCGAACAGTACGTTCGTGCTCATGCTGCGGCCGACGATTGGGCCTCGCGCAGCAATCGCAGGTAGGCATCCTCGAGCGTCGGGCTCGCGGGCCGCGCGGCGGCCGAGGGCCGCTCGTCGGCGACCAGGCGCACCAGCACGCTCGCTCCCCGGCGTAGCGTGGCGCCCACCAGGTGGCGCGCGCGCAGCGCGTCGAGTTCCGACGCCGGCACCTCGAGTTCCCACACGCGCGAGGCGACCTGTTCGAGCAGTGCTTCCGGCGTCGCGTCGGCGAGCAGCAACCCCTGCCCCATGACCACGATGCGTGTCGCGGTGGCCTCCACATCGGACACGATATGGGTGGACAGGAGCACGATGCGCTCGCCGGACAGCTCACCCAACAAGTTGCGGAATCGCACGCGCTCTTCCGGATCCAGGCCCGCGGTGGGCTCGTCCACGATCAGCACGCTCGGGTCATTCAACAGCGCCTGGGCGATACCCACGCGTTGCCGCATGCCGCCCGAGAAGCCGCCGAGCGCGCGGTGGCGCGCATCGGTGAGGTTCACGAGTTCGAGCAACTGGTCGATGCGGGCGCGTGCCGTGTGCGGCTCGAGACCCTTGGCGGCTGCGATGTAGTCGAGGAACTCGAGCGCCGAGAGCTGGGGATACACGCCGAAATCCTGCGGCAGGTACCCGAGCGTCTCGCGCAGCGAGTCGGGGTCGCGCGCCAGGTCCGCACCGTTCCACAGCACGCGACCCGCGGACGGCTTGGTGACGGTCGCGAGAATGCGCATGAGCGTGGACTTGCCGGCGCCGTTGGGCCCCAGCAATCCCGTCACGCCGGGCGTGAGCGTGAGCGTGAACTCCGACAGCGCCCAGCCGCGGCCGGGGTACCGCTTGCCGAGGGATTCGATCGCCAGCTGCACGGGGAGCCTCCGCGATGTGGGCGGGAACGACGACGCCGGGCGTGGCTCGCGTGTTTGCGCGTCGCCACGCCCGGCGCGGCGGGAGGTTCTACGCCGCGCGGCCGGTGCGTGTTGCCCGCAAGAGGCCACGTCACATTTCCCTCTTGCGGTACTGCACATTTGTGCAGTAAGGTTCCCTTGCGCTTGGATGGCGGCCGTCGGCCGCGGCGGGCGTCGCCAGGATGGCGGCCCGCGCGACCCCACGTCCCGCACGCGCCAGGCGCACGACATGCCAGGTCCCGAACTCCGGGTCCGAGGCGCGACCTATCCATGGATGGGCGGCCCGGTGTGCCCCGGAGCATCCCGAAGATGCGCAGCGAAGCTCTCGATGAAGCCGTGTCCGTGCGCGCCGACTTCCATGGCGGCCGGGTCACCCCCGTGGCGTTCCGCCGCCGGGGACGCGAACACCGCGTCGCCCGCGTCAACGCCCGCTGGGTGGACCGCGCCGGGAAGCACCCGCACTTCTACTTCTCGATCACGGACGAGAACGGCGACGTCTACCAGCTGCAGCTCCAGGGCGGTGACCTGTTGTGGTGGCTCGACACGGTCACGCTGGAGGGCTGAACCATGCGCTTCGCATCCACTCGCTCCGCCGCGGCACCGGGCACCGCGCAGGACGCGCGGACCCGCCCGGTCACGAACCACACGGCACCCGTGAGGGCCGGGTCGCGTGCCGCGGTGGAACCAGTGGAGTGCGCGAGCGGCCGCGCGGCCGCGCCACGGCGCCGCGCCCCGCGTCTCACCGTCATCACGGGCGGTCCCGCGTCCGGCGCCGGCATCGCGGGGATGGCCGGGCCTGCCGGCGCGGGCCGCCCGGGGACATTCGAGGTCCCGAGCCTGTGACCACACGAACGAAGCGCCGCGCACCCGCGAAGAAGGCGCCTGCGCCGGGCCCCAAGCCCGGTCTCGGGCCCGGCTCCGGGTCTGGCTCCGGGCCCGGCTCCGGGTCTGGCTCCGGGTCTGGCTCCGGGTCTGGCTCCAATGACATCGCGCACTGGCCCGAGCTCAAGCTCGAGATCGTGAGCCGGTACGCGAGTGCCTATTCACGGGTGTTGAGCCGCCAGCCAGGACTCGCCTACTACTACATCAATGGTTTCGCGGGGCCCAGCGTGCGTGTCTCCAAGCCGAACGGCGAGTTCGTGCCCGGCAGTCCGCTCAACACGCTGCTCGTCACACCACCGTTCCGGCACCACTACCTGCTCGACCTGGACGGCGGCCGCGCTGAAACGCTTCGAGGCCTCGTGGCCGATCGCGACGACGTCACGGTGCTCGAAGGCGACAGCAGCCGGATCCTGCTCGAAGAGTTGCTCCCCCGCGTCCGTTCCAGCGACTACCGTCGCGCGCTGTGCGTGTTGGATCCCTGTGGCTCGAACCTCGACTGGCGCGTCCTTGAGGCGGCCGGGCGGCTCGGCACGATCGACCTGTTCGTGAGTCTCCCCGTCGCGGACGTGAACGGTGAACGACGCCGGCTCAAAGAAGT
>JAHFBW010000081.1:0-2785 GCA_023249845.1 Candidatus Eiseniibacteriota bacterium | reverse complement strand
CCGCGATCGCGCCGGCCGCATCGTCTCCCACCTGTTCTTCGCGTCCCGGAACGACACGGCGAACACGGTGGTCGAGGGCATCTTCGCGCGCCACCGCGATCGCGACGGCCGGGCCCCCGAGCCGTCCACATGAACGACGACGCCCCCGTTCCCGACCGCACCGTTCTGCATGTCGACATCGACGCGTTCTTCGCCGCCATCGAGCAGCAGCGCGACCCACGGCTCAAGGGTAAGCCCGTCATCGTGGGCGCGGGTGTCATCGCGTCGTGCTCGTACGAGGCGCGGCGCTTCGGCCTGAACGCCGGCATGACGCTCTCGGAGGCCAGGCGCCTGTGCCCGAAGGCCATCATCCTCGAAGGTCACGCACAGGTGTATCGCTGCTACGCCGAGCGCGTGTTCGACCGCTGTCGCGAGCTCTCACCCGACGTCGAGACCTACCTGGACGAGGCCTACCTCGAGCTCACCGGCACCGAGCGCGTCCACGGCGACTTCACGACCCGGGCAGCGAGCCTCAAGCGGGCGATATTGGAAGACACCGGCCTCACGGTGACGTGCGGCATCGGCCCGAATCGCATGCTGGCGAAGCTCGTCGGCAAGACCACCAAGCCCGACGGCCTGGCGCGGATCCACGCGGGTGAAGCCGAGGCGTTCCTCACCGCCCGGCCCATCGAGCAACTGGCGGGCGTCGGTCACGCACACGCCAGGACGCTCCGTGGCATGAACATCCGCACCATCGGCGAGCTGCGTGTGCTGCCGGTGGGCGCGCTCGAGGCGCTGTTCGGCGCTCCGGGGCGGCTGCTCCACGAGCGCTGCCGCGGCCGCGACACGGCGCCGGTGGTGGTGCGCGAGATGCCGCTCTCACTCTCGCGCGAGACATCGTTCCACCAGGACACGGCCGACCGGCGCGAGATCGAGGGCATGCTTGAGTACCTCGTGGGCCGCGCCTGCCGCGCCACGCGCGAGCTGTCGCTCACGGCGCGCACGGTGAGCGTGCGGCTCCGCTACAGCGACGGCGAGTCGGCGGAGCAGGCGCGCTCGCTCAAGCAGCCCTCGGCCGTGGATCCGGTGGTGCTGGCGCTCGCACTGGCGCTGCACGAGCGGCTCTACACCCGCCGTGTGTCGCTCCACGCCGTCGGCGTCACGCTGTCCAGCTTCGCGCACGACACCGCCGAGCAGGGTGCGCTGTTCGACGAGCGCGAAGCCGGCCGGCGGGCGGCACTGTGCGAGGCGCTCGACCGCGTGCGCGGCAGCTTCGGCCACGGCGCCGTGGTGTCGGGCCGCGCGCTACATCTGAAGGGCCGCGTGAACGAGGACCGCCACGGCTTCGTGTTGCGCACGCCATCGCTCACCAAGTGAGGCGACGGCGTCATCTCCAGCTTTTGTCCCCTCCTTGAGCTCCCATGTCGCCTTTCACACCGCTTCGCGTTCGCTCGTTCGGGTCTCTCTTGGCGGGGGTGAGCTCGCCTGAGGCGTTGTGCGCTCGGGCGGCGGAGCTGGGGTACGGGGCACTGGGACTCACTGATCGCGACAACCTGTATCTCGCGGTGCGGTTCATGAACGCGGCGAAGGGCGCGGGGTTGCGGGCCATCGTCGGGGCGGAGGTGTCGGCGCTCGGTGAGCAGCCGGCGCGGTTGCTGCTCGTGCCGTTCGATCGGCGCGGGTGGGCCAACCTGTGCGCGGTGCTCACGGCGCGGCACCTGGATGACGCGTTCGACCTCGTGCGCTCGGTTGCGGCGCGTCGCGCGGGGCTCCACGTCATCGCGGAGACACCCGGGCTCGCCACGGCGCTGCTCGCCGCCGGCGTGCCGCGCGCGGTGAGCGCGGCGGACGAGATGTCGCGCGCCCTGCCTCGCGCCGGCGGGCTGTGGCTCGGCGTGCGCGGCATCGTGGCGGAGCGGCAGCATCTGCGAGCGCGGCTCGCGCAGGCCTGGCGGCTGGGCGTGCCGGCGGTGGCCACCGGCGACGTGTGGATGTTGGAGCCGCGCGACCACGAGGCGCACCGCGCGGCGGTCACGGCGGCCCAGGGCGAGCTGCTCGAGCGCATGCCGGCGGACGCGTTCTGCGCGCGCGAGGCGTGGCTCGCGTCGCCCGCCGAATGGGAGCGCCGCGTGCGTGCGGTGTGCGCCGCGGCCGGCTCCAGTGAACAGGCCGAGCCGCTGCTCGAGAACAACGCCGCGCTGGTGGCACGCTGCCACCTGACGCTCGAGATGGGCACGCCGATCTTTCCGCGCGCGCCGCTGCCGGAGGGCGTGAGCGGCGTGCGACAGCTGCGCGAGCTCGCGCTCGAGGGTCTCCGCCGGCGCTATCCCGCCTCAGGCGTGGCTCATTCGCTCGACGGAACGCGAGACGGCGTGGGCGCCCCGGAACATGTCCGCCGCGAGGCGCGCGCGCGGCTCGAATCCGAGCTCGCCCTCATCGAACACATGGGCTTCACCGACTACTTCCTGCTCGTCGCCAGCATCGTGGGGTTCGCGCGTGAGCGCGGCATCCCCACCGTGGGCCGCGGCTCCGGCGCCAGCTCGATCGTGTCGTACACGCTGGGCGTGACCAGCGTGGATCCGGTGCGTCACGGGCTCTGCTTCGAGCGTTTCCTGCACCCGCAGCGGCGCGACTGCCCCGACCTCGACGTGGACCTGTGCTGGAAGCGACGCGACGAGGTCATCGCGCACGTGTACGAGACGTATGGGCACGACCGCGTCGCGATGATCAGCACGCACGCCTCGCTCGGGCCTCGCTCCGCGTTCCGCGAGGCGGCCAAGGCGCTGGGCGTGCCGCTGCCGCGCGT
>JAHFBW010000366.1 GCA_023249845.1 Candidatus Eiseniibacteriota bacterium | reverse complement strand
GCTCGGGAAATTGCGCACGGGGCAATTCCCAACGACTTCGCCCGCCCAGCACGACTAAGTGACAACGACTTACGGCCTACCCGGGGCTAATCCGCAATCTTCCGAGCACAACGCATGGGGTGAACGACAATTGTCGCCGCACAACCCAACTCCTCGGGCGACAACGGAGTGAGAGCGACCAACGGGTCCTGGCGGCCCTGGGTGGAATGGCTCGGTCCCTATGCCATGACCGTGCGGGGCGCGAGCGCGTGGGGTAGGTCGGTCATGAAACTGTCAAGACTCGCCGCCTGTAGCCAAGGAGCGATCACGCTGGGTTGCTTACTTGCATCCAATCCATTAACTTCCGGTTGAACTCTCACCCTTACGTAAGGGTATGTCCATGGCACTGGGTATCAACACCAGCGGCTCACAGTATCTCCGCGTCGGCGACCTGGCTCGCCAGACGGGGAAGACCGTGCGCGCAATCCACCTTTACGAAGAGCACGGGCTGCTCGAACCGGCGACGCGTTCGAGCGGCGGGTTCCGTCTCTATCACCCCGCGGCGGTTGAGCGCGTTCGCTGGATCGACCTGCTGAGCGGGCTGGGGATCTCGCTGCACGAGACGCGCGACGTGCTGGACCGCTGGTGGAAGTCCGACCATGGCCCCGAGGCCATGGAGGAACTGCGCGCGCTGTTCAGCGCCAAGCTCGAGGAGACTCGCGAGAACATCCGGCGCCAGCAGGAGCTCGAACGCGAACTGGTGGACGGGCTCGCCTACCTGGAGACGTGCCGCGTGTGCGGCGAGCCGGGGACGGTGGACTGCTGTGTCCACTGCACGCAGGACCATGGGGTGGAACGCGAGCCTGCGCTGGTCGCGGGTTTCAAGGGCACGCGCGATGGGGCGAGGCGGATGCCGCGCCCGGCGCTCGTGCACGTTGAAGAGCATCGCACGGAGTAGCAACCAGGCGCGTCCGGAGGACGGACGCGATGCAGTCGTACGAAAGGAGCCCAGGACGATGATCTCGCTCACGCCGGTGGCGGCGGAGAAGGTGAAGGAACTGCTCACGGGACGCGGTACGCCCGAGCTGGGGCTGCGCGTTGGCGTGCGCGGCGGCGGCTGCTCGGGGAACTCGTACTTCATGGAGTTCTGCCAAGCCGAGGCGGCCGGTGACGAGGTTGTCGAGTCGAATGGCGTCCGGCTTGTGGTGGATCTCAAGAGCATGGTGGTCCTGGGCGGCACCGAGATCGACTACGTCGAAGGCCTGATGGGTGCCGGCTTCAAGTTCAACAACCCCAACGTGAAGCACTCCTGCGCCTGCGGCGAGAGCTTCTCGTCCTGATCACGAACCCTCTCGCGCGTCGCGTCGCCCCGAACGGATGCGACCGACGAACGCGCGTCAACGCCGGCCTTGCCGCCGGATGGAACGACTAGCGATGAACGGCGACCTGATCGTGAAAGACCTCCACGTGAGCGTGGAGGGCAAGGAGATCCTCAAGGGGCTCTCGCTCGAGGTGAAGAAGGGCGAGATCCACGCGCTCATGGGCCCGAACGGCTCGGGGAAGAGCACGTTCGCGAACACGCTCATGGGCCACCCCAAGTACGAGGTCACCTCGGGCGACATCTTGTGGAAGGGCGAGTCCATCCTCGAGAAGGAGACCGACGAGCGCGCGCGGCTGGGGCTGTTCATGGCGTTTCAGTACCCGGTGGCGATTCCCGGGCTCACGTTCGGCTCGTTCCTGCGCGCCGCGCTGAACGCGCGCCTGGCGCCCGCCGACCCCCACGCGAACGGCAAGGTGCCCACCAAGAAGGGCATGCCGCCGAAGGAATTCCGCGAGCTGCTGCGCAAGCAGATGAAGATGCTCAAGGTGGACGACTCGTTCGCCACCCGGTACCTGAACGACGGGTTCTCGGGCGGCGAGAAGAAGCGCGCGGAGATCCTCCAGATGGCGGTCCTGAAGCCCGAGATCGCGATCATGGACGAGACCGACTCCGGTCTCGACATCGATGCCCTGAAGGTCGTGTCCGAGGGCGTCAACGCGCTCGCCGGCCCGCACCTGGGCATCCTGGTGATCACGCACTACAACCGCATCCTCAACTACATCACCCCGAGCCGGGTGCACGTGATGATCGACGGACGCATCGTCACGAGCGGTGGGCCGGAACTCGCGCTCGAACTCGAATCGCGCGGCTATGATTGGGTGCGCGAGGAAGTGAGCAGCCGATGAGCACCGAGCCCCAGATGAACCTGCGCGAGAGCTACACCGAGAAGTACGGCTTCCACGACACCGAGCAGCACGTGTTCAAGTCCCGCAAGGGACTCGACGCCGACATCGTGCGCGAGATCTCGAAGCTGAAGGGCGAGCCGGAGTGGATGCTGGACTACCGGCTGAAGGCACTGGAGATCTTCTGGAAGAAGCCGCTGCCCACCTGGGGCGGCGACGTGTCGGGCATCGACTTCCAGGACATCTACTACTACGTCAAGCCCACGTCGGAGGAGGCGAAGAGCTGGGAAGACGTGCCCGCCGACATGAAGCGCACGTTCGACAAGCTGGGTATCCCTGAGGCCGAGCAGAAGTTCCTGTCGGGTGTGGGCGCCCAGTACGACTCCGAGGTCGTGTACCACAAGATCAAGGAGTCGCTCGAGAAGCAGGGCGTGATCTTCCTGTCGTGCGACCACGGACTTCGTGATCATCCCGAGCTGTTCAAGCAGTACTTCGGCACGGTGATCCCTTCGAGCGACAACAAGTTTGCGGCCCTGAACTCCGCGGTGTGGTCGGGCGGGTCGTTCATCTACGTCCCGAAGGGCGTCAAGGTGGACATTCCGCTGCAGGCCTACTTCCGCATCAACACCAAGGACATGGGCCAGTTCGAGCGCACGCTCATCATCGTGGACGAGGACGCGTACGTGCACTACGTCGAGGGTTGTACCGCGCCCACGTACTCGAGCGACTCGCTACACTCGGCCGTGGTCGAGATCATCGTCAAGAAGGGCGGACGCTGCCGTTATACGACCATCCAGAACTGGTCCAA
>JAHFBW010000080.1 GCA_023249845.1 Candidatus Eiseniibacteriota bacterium | reverse complement strand
GTTGGGCATCTTCCTGGCCGCCGCGAGCCAGCGGCGGGAGGCGATGGACCACATGCTCCTGCACGGCCCGCCGGGCCTCGGCAAGACCACGCTCGCGCGCATCGTCGCGCAGAAGCTGGGCGTCGAGATCACGCACACGAGCGGTCCGGTCATCGAACGACCCGGGGACCTGGTCGGCCTGCTCACGAACATCGGTCCGCGCGGCGTCCTGTTCGTGGACGAGATCCACAGGCTCTCCCCGGTGATCGAGGAATACCTCTATTCGGCGCTCGAGGACTTCACGCTCGACATCATGCTCGACCGCGGCGCGAGTGCCCGCAGTCTCAAGTTGACGCTCGACCCGTTCACGTTGATCGGCGCGACGACGCGCTCGGGCCTGCTCTCGGGCCCGATGCGCGCCCGCTTCGGTGTGAGCCTGCGAATGTCCTTCTACTCCGCTGAAGACCTCATGCGCATCGTGAGGCGCTCGGCGGGCATCCTCGCCACCTCGGTGGACGAGGACGCTGCGTTCGAGATCGCGCGCCGCTCGCGCGGTACGCCACGCGTGGCGAACCGCCTGCTCCGTCGCGTGCGCGACTTCGCGCTCGTCAAGGCCGATGGGGCGGTGACGCTGCCGGTGACGCGCGAGGCGTTGCACCTGCTCGAGGTGGACGAGCGTGGCCTGGACGAGATGGACCGCCGCATGCTGGACGCGCTGATCCAACGCTATGGCGGTGGGCCGGTGGGCCTGCAATCGCTGGCCGTGGTGCTCGGGGAGGACACCGGCACGCTCGAAGATGTCTACGAGCCGTTCCTGGTCCAGGAGGGGTTCATCCGCCGTACGCCGCGCGGGCGCGAGGCCACGCGGCTCGCCTACGAGCACCTGGGGCTCACGATCCCGGCCGGCCGTCGAGGCGAGGTCGTGGCGGACGCTGCCACGGAGCCCGAGCAACCCGAGCTGCCGCTCGGCTGAGCCCGTGCCGTGACCGCGCCGCAGGCCACGGGAAGTGCCGCGTCCGATCCTCGGCGGCTCCTCGCGCTCCTCGACTACGAGCTGCCCGAGCCACTTATCGCGCAGCACCCCGCCGCACGCCGCGAGGACTCGCGGCTTCTGATCGTGGAACGCGAGGGGGGCAAGCTCACGGACTCGCGCTTCGCTGACCTCGGCCAGTGGCTTCGGCAAGGCGACCGCGTCGTCGTGAACGAGACGCGCGTACGGCCGGCGAGGCTGCTCGTGAAACGGCCGACAGGCGGCAAGGTCGAGATCCTCTTCGTACGACCTGCTGCCTCCGCGCAGGGCGAGTGCTGGCGCGTGCTCGCGAGGCCCGCGAAGCACGCGTCTCCGGGTGCCCGCCTCGCCACGCCCGACGGCGCGCTCAGCGTGGAGGTGGTGGCGGCCGGCGAGCAGGGCGAGCGCACCGTGCGCGTGCTCGAAGGCTCGCTCGAAGCGGTGCTGCGCGCACAGGGGGAGGTCCCGCTTCCGCCCTACATCCATCGCGCACCCGCCCCCGAGGACACCGAGCGCTACCAGACGGTGTACGCGCGAGTCGACGGCGCCGTGGCCGCGCCGACGGCCGGACTCCACTTCTCCGAGGCGCTGCTCGAGTCGCTCGCGGCCGCCGGCATCCACCGTGCACCCGTCACGCTGCACGTGGGACCGGGGACGTTTCGGCCCATCACCGTGGACGACCCGCGTCAGCACGACATGGACGAGGAGTGGTTCGAGGTGGGCGAGGCCGCAGCGTCGGCGATGCGCGAGACGCGAGCACAAGGCGGACGACTCGTGGCCGTCGGCACCACGTCGGTTCGCGCGCTGGAGTCCATGGCCGATGCGCATCGCGGCGGGATCGCCGCGGCGAGCGGCTGGACGCGCAAATACATCCTCCCGCCTTACCAGTTCCGCGCCGTGGACGCACTGCTCACCAACTTCCACCTGCCGCGCACCACACTGCTCCTGCTCGCGGCCGCGTTCGCGGGGGAGGAGCGTCTGCGTGCGGCCTATGCCCACGCCGTGCGTGAGCACTATCGGTTCTACTCGTACGGGGACGCGATGCTCGTGGTGTGAGCGGGACGCTGAGAACGCTGTGCTAGCCTCGCGGAAACCGCTCGAGCGGGTTACCGGTCGAGCGTCAACTGATCCGCGTTCGCGTGCAATCCATGGAGGACGCCATGGCAGAGAGCGCTTCGACGTCAGCAAGCCATGGTTCGGGGCACGCTGGCCCAGTTGGTGCCGCGCTCGGCGTCCGTCCCGGGTACGGTCTCGGCTACACCGGGTCGGGCACCGAGTACTTCGTGATCCAGCTCGTCAATGGGCTCCTGATCCTCGTGACGCTAGGGCTCTATTACCCCTGGGCGCGCGTGCGCGAGCTCAACTTCATGATCGGTTCGCTCACCGCGGGCGGCGATTCGTTCTCGTTCCATGGGCAAGGCCGCGAGCTCTTCTGGGGCGTGCTGCGGGCGTGGCTCCTGTTCGTGCTGCCGCTCATCCTGCTCGGGTTCGGCCTCTCGACCCCCTCCCTGGATGCCGGCACTCGGATGTTCTTCTTCGTGGCGTTCTACTTCCTCGGCTTCGTGTTCGTGTGTTTCGCGCTCATGGGCTCGCTGCGCTACCGCGCGAGCCGCACGAGCTGGCACGGGATCCGGTTCGGGTTCGATGGCCGGTTCAGTGAATTCGGAGCAGCCTACGGCCTGCGGCTCCTGCTCGTGCTCGTGTCGCTCGGCATCGCGTACCCGTTCGCCTCGACCTGGCGGCGTGACTACGTCATCACCCACTCGCGTTTCGGCGCCGAGCGGATGGGCTTCGACGGGAGCCCCAGCGAGCTGTTCGGGGTCTATGTGCTGTGCTGGTTCCTGCTGATCCCCACGCTCGGGTTCTCCATGGTGTGGTTCCATGGGCACCAGCAAGCCTATTTCTGGAACCACACGACACTGGCGGGCGGGAGATTCTACTCGAGCCTCACCGGCGGCGAATGGGTCGGGATCTCATTCATCAACTCCCTGCTCGTGACGTTCACGCTCGGCTTCGGCGCCTCGTGGGCGTACACGAACCTGCACCGCGAGTTCTTCTCCCGACTCACGCTCAGGGACGCGGACCTGGGCAAGGTCGAAGCCGCGGCCTCGACGGGCTCGGCGATGGGTGAAGGAGCAGCGGACGTGCTCGACGTGGACGGAGGCATCGACATCTGATGGAGCCGGAGGGGGCGCCGGCCGAGTGCTGGCCGGCGCGACACTTCGATGGCCGCACCGCGGAGTCCCGGCCGGTGACGGTGGGGCTCGAGCCGGGAGTGATCACGCTCACACCCGCCCTCGGGGACACGGCTCGCTGGACGTTCGGCGAGTTCGTCCTCATCCGCGGGGACCGTGCGGGAGAACCCGTGCAGTTGGAACGGCGATCGCAACCCGTCGAGGTGCTGATCGTCGACTCGCCCGATTTCCTCCCGCACCTCAGGCGAGCGCTACCCAGGAACGGTCGTCTCAAACCACACAGCCTCGCGACGCCGAGTCTTCACGTCCTGCTCGCCGTTGCGCTCGCCGGTGCCGCCCTGCTGTTCGCGCTGTGGAAGTTCGCCATCCCGGCGTTCGCGGATCTCGCGGCGGAGCGCGTCCCGCCCGAGTGGGAGGACCACTACGGCCAGGCGATGCTCGAGGATCTCGTACAGGAACACGGACGTGTCTCCGACCCGGCCGTGCTGCGGCCGTGCTCGCGGATCGAGGCCGCACTCGTGCCGGGTGTGGCGGCGAACCCCGCCTCGGGCCGCTACGTCGTGCTCCGGAGCGAGCTCCCCAACGCGTTCGCGATCCCGGGCGGCCACATCGTGCTCACGACGGGCCTCTTGCGCGCGATGCGTACGCCCGACGAGCTCGCCGCCGTCTTCGCGCACGAATCGGGCCACGCGAAGCGGCGTCACGTCATACGCAGCATCCTGCGCCTGACTTCACTACAGCTCCTTCTCTCGCTGGTGGCGGGAGACCCGTCGGCGTTGAGCAGCGGGCTCCGGACCGCGGGCGAGCTGGGCGGACTCTCCTACAGCCGCCAGTACGAGCGCCAGGCGGACGACGAGGCGATGGTGTTGCTGGCGAGCCACGGAACCTCGCCCGCGGCGCTCGGGGACGCGCTCGACAGCATCCGCAGGGCGGCAGGCGTGACGGGAGGTTCGCTGGGATTCCTCTCGACCCACCCCGCACCTGCGGAGCGACTGGAGCGGATCCGCGCGGCCTCGGCGCGGCTGGTGGTCACGGGCCGCGCCGGTTGGCGCGACCCTCAAGCGTGGGACGCGATGAAACAGGCGCTCGCAGCGCCGCGCCAGGATCAACCTGACGACGCTCGACCCCGCTGACGTTCTCGGACGGAGTCCGCTAGCGGGCCGCCTTGGGCCTCGCGTGGCGTCGCGCGCGAGGCGTCGCGTCCCGCGCCTGCCCTTCCGGGTCCCACTCGGCCTCGAGCAGACCATCCCGTTCGCTCCACACGTAGTGGGACCGACCACCGAACGCCTTCTCGAGTTCACGCGCGATGCGGTGGCCGAGTTTCTGTGAGGTGGTGAGCACCTCGAGCTTTCCACTCGTGCGGCCAAGCTGGACCAAGCGGCGCTCGGGCTGGGTCGCGCGCGCGCGGCGCTCCACGTTCCAGATGCGACGGCGCACCTCGGCCTCGCGTTCTTGCTCTAGCGTTCGCAACACACGCACGCGCCCGAAATACTCCTGTTCGGCCACCTGCGAGCACGCCGGGCAGAGCGTCCACGTGACGTCGGCGGGCACCCTGCGTTCCGTTCCGGCGGCGCGCCAGGTCTTGTTGAGGTAGACGGCGAAGCAGCGTTCGCAGGCCGCGGGTTCGCGCAGGCTTCGCGTCCGGACCGCGACGGGCGGGCCGCCGGTGCGGCGGCTGCGTTTGCGCGGCCGGTCGTCTCCGCGCCTGTTCACGCGCGGTTCGAGCTTCTTCGTGAGCCGTTCCATGGAATCCCTCCTTCGCAGGGTGAACAAAGCTGGAGAACCTGGAGTGGTGCGTTCGTCAGGACGAGCCCCCACGCAGAATTGCGTCCGTCTCACGAGACTCCTCGGGTGCGGCGGCGAGAAGCTCCGCGATGCTGACGCCGCGCAATCCCGAACGACGCAAGGATTCCAGGATGACGGCCAACGCCGCCACGGTCTGGGAGCGATCGGCCTCACCGAACGGACTGCCGTCATGGAGGATGAGGATGGAGCCGCCGGAGAGCCGGGTCATCACGCGGCGCACGATCGTGTCCACGCCGGGGCGGTAGGTGTCCTCGGGATAGACGTCGCCCAGCACGGAACGGTAGCCCGCGCGCGCCACGAAGCGCGCCTGCGACGGCGCCATGAAACCGAAGGGTGGACGGTAGTGGCGTGCCGTCGCACCAGTCGCGCGCGCAACGGCGGCGGCTGAACGCTCCAGTTCGCGCCGGATCAAGCCCGGGGTGGAGACCGGAAGCGGCCAGTGGAGGTCGCCGTGCAGCGCCAGTTCGTGCCCATCGTCCACGGCCCGTCGCACCACGTCGGGGAGGCGATCCACATTGGGCGCGAGCGTGAAGAATGTGGCGTGCGCCTCGTGCCGCGCGAGCAGATCCAGCACGTGTGGCGTCGCGCCACGCGAAGGTCCGTCGTCGAAGGTGAGGGCTACACGGTCGCTCACGCTGTCCACGCGGCAGAGCAGGTGCCCGCGCGCCCAGCTCGAAAACCGAGGCGAGTGGAGCAGGGTCATGGACGCGCCTCCGCCGCCGCCTCGGCGACGAGCCGGAGCAGCAGTCGCTGTTCGGCCCGGGCGCGCCGCACCAATCTCGGTTGCCGCCATTCAAGGCCGAGCAACCGGGCGCGCTCCCAGAGCGCGTGGACCCACTGCACGTACGGCAGCATCCACAGCCCGAGCGAGATCGTGAGCACCACGGCGGCCAGCGCGCTCCACAGTGGGAAGCCGTAGGCGCGCGTGAGCACGATCACGAGCACGAGGTAGGCGAGCGGGAAGAACACGAGCCCGGAGATGATACGACCGAACGCGAAGCGCGCGGGATCCCGCCCGACATGATGCGCGATCCATTCTCCCGCCGCCCAGGGCAAGGCGTGCAGCAGCGCACCCACGGCGGCAGCGGGCGCGCCCAGCACGCAGAGCACGGTCAGCGCGCCCGTCCGCTGCCGCCACGGTCGCCCGCGCCGGTCCCACGATAGCGCCCGGTCGGACAGGTGGAGCGCACCGCGGGCCTTCGCATAGGCGCGGCTGTGCCGGCGTATGGCCGTGAATCGCCCCGGGTCATGGACCCTGACCTGGTCGAGCCGCGCGGCGACGCGCTGGGCGCTCTCCAGCTCGCGCGTTCCCCGCCGAGGCGAGAGGCGCGCCAGGGGCTCGAGCTCGGAGACCGCCGCCGCGAGCGCCGGTTCGGAGAGATCGAGGATGAGGGTACGCAGACTCTGATGAAGATGCTCGGTGAGCGCATGCACCGCTTTCTCGAGATCCACGTCCGCCTGCGCGAGGTACGGCGAGAGATCGACAGGCTCACCCACGCTCACAGTCACTTCGCTCCCGAACGACGTTCGGTCGGCATAGTGGATCCCGGTCGGGAGGAGGACCGGGACGTGTCCGCGTGAGTCGACGCCATGGATTCCGGTCGCATCGCCCTCGCCCGCGCGATGCGACTCGGTGGGCCGCGCGGGATCCACGCGCGCCGCGGCGAGTGCGAGCCGGGCCGCACCCGTCCGGAGCTGCAGCACCGCGCGGTCTGCCTCGCTCACACCCTCGGGAAAGAGCGCAACGACGTGACCGCCTGTGAACAGCGCACGGCAGCGACGAAACGTGTCCTCGTTGCTGGTGCGCTCGTGTTCACCGGGCGACGGAATCACCGGGAGCGCGCCGTGCAGCTCGAGCAGGAGCGCGCGTACGAACGGCTTGAACAGCTGCCCGAGTGCCAGGAAGTGAAGCTTGCGCCCGAGCGCCACGTCCAGTACGAGCACGTCAGTCCACATCGCCGGATGGTTCGCCACCAGGAGCACGGGACCGGTGCGCGGGAAGCGTTCGCGATGGCGGACGCGCAGCTGGCGGAAGTATACGCGCACCGCCGCGCGCATCATCACCGACACACCCGCGAAGGCCAGCGCGATGAACGCGTCCATGAGCCGGCGCAGGACGAGGGCCACTCGAGCGGTACGCACGCCAAGTTCCGGACCCATGGGTCGGCTTGGTTCGTGACGCGATCCGCTGGCGCTTGCACTCCTCATGACCCTGTTCCGTGTTCGCTCGGCGAGGCGGTGCCCGCCCGGGCTCCCGAACCCCCCGGGAGCCCCGACTCCGGGCCCTCGGCGCACCGCAAGCCATCAGCGCCAGAATACCCTCTCCCACCGCGCCCGAGCCTCGGCCAATGGGCCCATCTCGCATGCGACGTCCGGACCATCGCCGGCGCGCGCCCGGCCCGCAGGCGCGTCCGGCGCGGCAGGGTACATGCGGTAGAGTGCGCGCTTCGCCAATCCTTCGAGCCCGACCGGAGATGCAGCCCCATGTGTCGTACACGACGCTGGTTCCGTTCCGCCACGTTGATGCTCTCGCTCAGCGCGGCCTCTTCGGCGCTCGGCGCGCCGGTATCGCGGTCCGCGGCCTTGCCGGACACGGGCCTGTTCGCGCCCGTCGCGTCACAGCTTCGCGAGAAACTCGCGCACCTCGCGTCGCCTCCGCTGGGCGCGCTCCTGATCTCGGAGCGGTTGGAGCTCCTGCTCGACACCGGCCAGCCGGACGAGGCCACGCGCCTCGCGCGCCAGATCCGGACGGACGACCCCGGGACCCGGCTTGCGAAGGCCAAGGTCGCGCTCACCGTGCAGGATTTCGCATGGGCCGCTCCGCTCGTGGCGAGCTTCGCCGACTCCGACGATCCCGAAGCGCGCTCACTTCGCTATCGCTGGGAATACGTGCGCGACAACGCCGCGGACATCGATTCCCTGGCGCGGGCGCGGCTCGCGCGATCCGGCTCGCGTGTCGCGCCCGAGCTCCTCGCCGCTGCGCGACTCGCCTACGACCAGCTCGACAACGCGCGGGCGGATTCGCTCTATTCGCGCGTGTTGGCGACGACGCCAGCGGGCGGTGGCCCCGCGGCCTCGCGCGCGCGCTCGGCCGCGCACGTGGGCCGCGCGCTGGTGATGCAGAAGCGCCGCGAGTGGGACGCCTCATTGGCCGAACTCCAGGCGGCGCTCGCCGAACATGCCAACCCGACCGCGCTCGAAGCACTCTCCAACACGCTGGTTCGTCTGGGCCGCACTGACGAGGCCATCTCGGCCGTCGAGTGGGGCGTGCAGCTGAATCCCTACCACGAGAATTCGCACTACTTCCTCGGGAACGGATATGCGCGGAAGAACTACACGCAGCTGCTCGCCGCGTATCCCAGGGCCTTCGCCGACGCCGCGGGACGCGGTTCACTCGCGGCCGCGGACTCGGCACTGGCCGCGGGCGACCGGGCCGGAGCGAGGCGCCGCTACGAACGCCTCGTGGCGGCGCACCCCCGCTGGGTGGACGTCCGCGTGCGGTTGGCCTCGCTCGATTTCGAGGACGGGCGCTTCGAGGCATCACGCGACGGCTGCTTCGCGGCACTCGCGACGTGTCCCGAATATGGTCGGGCGCATGGCGTGCTGGCGAAGGCACTGGAGTCGCAGCGGTTCGTCGTGGACGTGCACCGCCCGGACTACGAACGACGTTTCGCCGCCGCGCCCATGCACGAAGTGCCCGGTATCGATCGGTTCGTGGCGAACTGGAGATCGCTCACGCCACGGCACCAGAAGCGTGTCGCGCTGTCCATTGCGCCATGGAAGCGGTTCGTGCCGGTGCTGCTGGAAGGGGGCGCGACGTTTTACATCAAGCCGCTCTACCAGCTGCTCGGGGAGTGCCCGAATCTGGAGCCCTTGCGCGACCAGCGCATCAACTACGACTCGCGGCTCTGGGACGACGTGCGGGGCTGCGGCGGGTATCACACGGTGACCGGGATCGAGGACGTGGAGCGCACCATCTTCGATCGCTACAACACCGTGCTGCACGAGCTCACGCACCAGGTGCACGGCGTGCTGCCGGCGGACGATTCACGCGTCATCCAGGAACACTATCGCCGCGCCAAGGAGCGCGACGACGTGACGAAGGACAGCTACCTGTCACGCTATGCTGGCGGCAGCGTGTACGAGTACTTCGCGGAGGGCGCCAACGCGCTTGAATCGCCAAAGCGCGACGCGTACGACCCGAGGGAGGTCGTGCACGAACGGCTCTCCGCCATGGATCCCGACTTGGAGAGGCTCGTCCGGTCACTGTTCGCGCGCACCGACGTGAGCGGATCCTACCCGGTGGCGTTCGCTTCGGGCGGCGATGACCGTGTCGGGCGCGGACGTGTGGACGAAGCGCTGCCGTTCTATCGGAAGGCGCTCGAACAGAAGCCCGACGAGGAGACCGCACTCATCTCGTACGCGAACGCGCTCGTGCTCGGGGGCCGGGCGGCCGCCGCGGAATCGGTGGCGACCCGGGCCGTGTCCGCGCATCCCGGCAGCGGTCCGGCCCTCATGGGGCTCGCCGAGGCGCGCTGGCACGCCGGCCGACCGACGCGTGGGATCCGCGCGGATCTCGAAGCCGCGCGCCCCCAGGTGCGCCGCGAGGACCGCTACCAGATCGACCAGGCGATTGGTTTCTACGCCTGGCTCTCGGGAGACGCTGCCGCCTCGCTCGCTGCGTATGACTCGGTCGTCGCCTACCAGTCCGACAATCCCACGGGTCTCCGCGGGCGCGCGTCGGCGCTGGCGATGGCGGGGCAGAGCGATTCCGCGTTCAAGCTCTACGACGGCGCCGTGCGCACGCGAACCGGGGTGGTGGACCTGCGCTGTGACTACGCGTTCGACCTGCTCGGCGCGGGGCGCGCGGCCCTGGCGCAGCGCCAGCTCGACGAGGCGAAGTTGCTGGACGTGGAGAACCCCACCGCGGAAGCGCTCCGCGGCTGGGTGGCGCTGGAGCAGGGAGACTTGAAGTCCGCCGGCGCGCACGTGCGCCAGGCGCTTGCGTGGGGGCCTTGGTGCGACCTGGCGCGCATCGTGGAAGGCGGCGTGGCCGCCCGCGCGGGGGATCGCGCCGCCGCTGGACGAGCGTGGGCGCCCGTGCGCGAGCGTATCGCGAAGGGCACGCCTCCGGAGTACGTCTATCGCCCCAAGCTCTCCACTTGGGAGCACGTGCACACGCTGCCCGCGGTGGAACAGCGACTGCTCGAACGACTCGAACGGAAGTGACGCGGCGGGGCCACTCGATCCCGGGAGGTCCCACGAAACGGCACGGGGGCGGAGCGCCGAATCCTATGAGGGCTTGGGCGGCCCCGCCCGCTCACGCTCAGGCGCTCAACGCGTGACGACGAGCCGCCCGGTCCACACGCGTCTGGGCGAGCGGATCCGGTACAGATAGATACCCGACGCCAGGCGCTCGCCGCGGTCGTTTCGCCCGTCGATCGCGAGCTGGTACGCCCTGGCAGGCGCGTCGGAGAGGCTCATCAGGCTCCGAACCCGGCGACCCGTGAGGTCCAGCAGATCCACCTCGACCGGGCCGGCCTCGACCGTGCGGAAGCTGAGCGTGGAGCGGAACCGCAACGGGCTCGGCGCCAACGACGGACGCAACAGCGCGAGATCCGAGGGCCCGACAGCGGTGGAGGGTATGCTCACCGTGATCTCGGTGCTCGACGAGCCCGAGAGCGCATTCGTGGCGGTGAACGTCACGGTGTAGCTCCCAGACGTGCCTGCCGCGGGCGTCCACTCGAACGCACCCGAGGTGTTGTTCCCGTTCGGCGTGAACGACGCGCCCGCTGGAAGATTCGTGGCGGAGAGCGTTACGATCGCCTGGCCGTCGGCATCCGCGGCGGTCACCAGGATCGCCATGGGCTGGCCCTCGGCACCCGACTTCGTCGCGGGAGCGGTCACCGTAGGGGCACGGTCGAAATCGCCTACCGTGATCTCGGTGGACGCCGAGCCCGAGAGCGCGTTGTCCGCGGTGAATGTCACCGTGTAGACGCCTGATTGACTGAACGTGGGGGTCCACTCGAGCGTCCCCGACGTGTGATCCGCGCTGGGCGTGAAGACGGCACCCTGCGGCATGTTCGTGGCGACAAACGACGTGATCGATTGACCATCGGGGTCGGAGACGCTCACGAGGACGGAGAGCAGGTTGGTCTCACTGACCGAGGCCGTCGCCGGTGCGCTCACCAAGGGGGCGCGGTCCGTCTCACCGACAGTGATCTGCGTGCTGGACGAGCCGGAGAGCGCGTTCGTGGCGGTGAACGTCACGGTGTAGGTGCCGGATTGGTTGTAGCCCGGCGTCCAGTCGAGCGTGCCCGACGTGTTGCTCCCGTTCGGCGTGAACGACGCCCCCGCCGGCATGCCGGTCGCGGAGAGCGTGGTGATCGCCTGGCCGTCAGGGTCGGCCGCGGTCACGTTCACGACGAGCGGCGCGTTCTCCGCCACCGAGGCGGTCGCGGGCGCGGTCACGGCCGGCGCGCGATCCACGTTCGTCACGGTGATCTGCGTGCTGGACGAGCCCGACAGCGCGTTCGTGGCGGTGAACGTCACGGTGTAGGTGCCGGATTGGTTGTAGCCCGGCGTCCAGTCGAGCGTGCCCGACGTGTTGCTCCCGTTCGGCGTGAACGACGCCCCCGCCGGCATG
>JAHFBW010000365.1 GCA_023249845.1 Candidatus Eiseniibacteriota bacterium | reverse complement strand
CAGGAACACCGCACCGCCGAAGCGCAGGAAGCAGTTCGCAGTGACGAGCGCCGCGAGGTAGGCGAGCGTCGCGCTGGCCGTGGCCGTACCCATGGGGGCCGCGACGGCGTCCGACCAACGGATCGCGATGGGAGAAGCGGCGTCAGCGTCGACCCCGACAACGGCAGTGGTCATGCAGGAACCTCCTTCACGATCGTAGCAGACACAGCTAGTTGGCCTCCGTGTTCGATGTCGAGACGTCGGCCAACGGGGTCTGCGGCGGGGCCGGCCCCACCTGGAACGCGAGCGGCGGCGGTCCGGTTGAGCCCACGCCCGGGGTCACACCCGAGTGCGTATGACCGTTGTAGATGGAGATGAAGCGCGTGTCCAGGAGCTTGAACTTCGCGCCGGCCGCGAGGCCAAGAGACACAAGCCCGGCCGCGGTGAAAAGCTCCAGCGCGGTGCCACCCGTGACGGTCAGGACCGCAGCGGAGGAGAGCGACAACGCGAGCGAGACCACGAAACCGAGCGTGCCCAGGAACGTGTAGAGGGCGTTCCCGGTGAAGTTGCTCACGAACGTGCCGTCGCCGTTCACGACCGTCGGCGCGCCGCCGGTCGACGTGAGGTTGAGTCCCTGGCCGGCGACGTTCACGGCCCCCGCGCCGGTGATGTTGACGGCGCCGGTGCTGAGAATGTTGATGGCAGGGATGGGTAGGTCGATGGCCTCGATCTTCTGCGTGGGCGTCTCGATCGCCACGCGCGAGAGCGCAGGGAAGTCGGAAAGTTCGAGCTTCCGCAACGCAGGCGTCGAAGCTGTGATCTTGATGCCGCCGAGGACTGGCGAATCGAGCAGGTCGATGAACGACCCGGACGCGGCCTTGATGCGTATGCGCTCCTCGCCAGCGACCCATCGCATCTCGATGCTGTGTCCGTTCGTCGTGCGGAGGATGCGCGTCTTGGGCGTGGGCGTGTAGCTGCTCGTGAACTCGGCCGGCGCGTCACCGTCACCGAGGTACTGCCCACACCAGATGGGAAAGGCCGAGTTGCCGCCCCAAAACTCGACCCACACCCCATCGCCGATCGCGAAGCCTGCGTGGTAGTCGTGGACCGAGAGCGACGGAATCGCCCACGGCAAGTCGGAGTCGGGGATGAACTCGGTCTCGCTCACCGGGTCGCCGTACACCTGCGGTACGCGCGCGCGGATGCGCCCGAGCTTCAGCGGATCCTCGGTGCTGACGACGACGCCGGGCCAGCGCCCCATCCACTCTGGAGGAAGCGGCTCATCCTGTAGCGGGGTTGCGTCAGGCGTTTCGCTCATCCGAGACTCTGTGCCACGAGGATCGTGCTGGGGTTGATGCCAGCTTGCTGCGCGTGGTCGCGCGTTGATGGGTTGTCCGCGTTCGCGCCGGTCGGCTGATCGTCACCGGCCTGCGCCTCACGGCGGTAGGCCACGAAGCTCGTGTCGATGGTTCCCTTCGTGAGTACGTGCTGCACCTCGACCACGGCGTAGCGCCCCATGAAAGGCGTCTCACGCCGACCGTCGAGGTTCATCTCCATCGAGATGATCGTGTTCGGATGCAGCGTGAGGTCAGGCCGCGTGCGCACCCGAAGTGACAGGTAGCGCGGAGCGACGCGACCCCAACGCGAGCGCACCACCTCCTCGACCCGAGCAGGTACCTGCTCAGTCACCGGCACGATGCGCAGACCATCGTCCATGCTTCGCGGGAGCCGGCGAGCGAGCGCCGGATGCGTCTGCGACGTGCCCTGGTTCACCGTGAAGGACAGGGCCGACTTCGTGAGGAAGTCGAAGCCCACACCGCGCAGCGTGGCAGCGCCCATGCGATCGGCAGTTCGCCCGTGGTAGGCGGCGGCGTAGCCGTCCACGCGGTTCTCCACAGCGTTCAGGTCGTAGCGCCGGACAGACGCGGGCGTTAGGGCAGGGGCCCCGAACCGGAGCGCAAGCTCATCCATCCACAGGTAGGTGTCGCCGCGCCCAGCGGCGTTCGCGCTCGTGCGCGCGACCCGGCGCGCGAAGCCCCAGTCATCCTCCCGAGTCTGGTACCAGTCACGCACGCCGCCCGTGTCCTCGATCGACGCGAGCAGACCGTAGTCGCTCGCGATCCTCCGCAGAACATCAGCAGCGGTACGCTGGCGGAACAAGCGCGTGCGCGCCGTCTGCGCCATGCGCAGCGCGAGGTCAGCGCCCTTCACGCTGGCGAGCATCGAGGTGTCCTGCGAGAAGGTGGCGCGGCTCTTGTCCACTACGGCCGTGCGCCACTCCGTGGACTGCGGGCCCTGATCCTCTTCGAGCCGGAGGCGGAACTGCACCGTGCGCTCGTCTCGCCCCATCATCAAGTCGTCCCACTCGTTCCAAGAAACGGCCTTGAAGTCGATGGACCAGTAGAACCCACCGAGGATGAGGCTCTCCGTCCACACGAAGCGCGACACGAACGGCGTGATGTCCAGCGCCGTGTTGTCGATCCTGCGCATCTCCAAGCTCGCGCTCATGAAGTCGCCCGCCCACCCGTCTGCTGATATGCGGCGCGGACGCGCTCCAACTTCGGAATGATGATCTCGTCTCCGACCTTCACCTCCTCCAGCGGGTAGTCGATCTTGTTCACCTGAGCGATGGCTCGCCAAAACGCGCGGTCGCCAAGCGTGATCTGCGCAATGATGTCTAGGCTGCCCTCCATGCCGAGCGGGATGCGGATGCGCTCCTCATCACCGTCGAGCGCGATCTGCGGCGGGCGCCACAGACCGAAGAAGGCCCGCCCGTTGTCGATGAACAGAGCGGTGCGCTTGTAGGGGTCGGAGAACACGACCTCAAGCTCGAAGGGACGAGTGCTGTCGGCCACTACCCCGCCCCCGTACTGAAGAACGCGGCTGCGGCTGTCCCAGGCGGAGCGCCTTGACGGGCCGCCGCGGCAGCGGCAGCGTTCTGCGACGCCGTGCTCCCGGCCGCGAGTCCGGCAGCGGTGTTCTGGAGGAGCACGCTCCCCGGGAGCCGCGGGAGGAAGGGCGTCTGCGGAAGCCCGCCCGCCTGGTTCCGCACCGACTTCCACGTGGGGT
>JAHFBW010000364.1 GCA_023249845.1 Candidatus Eiseniibacteriota bacterium | reverse complement strand
AATCCCGACTACGCCGCGCTGCATCCTCCACTGTTCGAACTCGATACGCTGCCGCTCGTGCACGTGCCGGAGTTTCCCGCGCGCTGGTCCCGGCCCGGGCTCTGGGATGCCGTGCGGATCGCCGAAGCCGGCGGCGTGTGGTGGGCGGAACTGCACGGCTTGCACCACCTGCCCGAGACGGCATGGCTCTCCGCGCTGCGCCGCGGCCAGGATGACGCGCGCCGCGCGCACGAGCAGCGGAGCCCGATCAGCGTTGCGGTCGAGGCGAGCGGCGAGTACGACGCGGCGGAGCCGCGGAAGCTCCGGGCGTTGAACCTGCGCCAGGCCATGCACGCGTTTCAGGTCCTGTTCGGACGTGCTCCGACGTCGTTCTGTCCGCCGGACCACCGCTTCGACGACTGGCTCGAACAGGAGGCCGCCGCGCTCGGGCTGACGACGTTGCAGGGCAAGGCCGAGCAGGCGGGGCACGCCCTGCCGCCCCTGCGGCGGCGGTGGCTGGGCCTGCGCTTCCCGTACCACGACGGCACGCGCTTCTACCTGCCGCCGCGCATCGCGTTCGAGCCGGAGGGCAAGGCCGCCGCGCCGGGGCGCCGCGGGCTCGAGGCCGCGCACCGTGCGGCGCGCGAAGCCTGGAGACGCGGCCAGCCGGCGGTGATCAGCACGCACCGCATGAACTACGCGCACCTCGATGCGGAGTGGTCGCGGGCGAGTCGAACCGCGCTGTCCGCGCTGCTCCAGCGCCTGTGCGCCGACGGCGCGGTGTTCGTGACCGATCACGAGCTGCGGCAACTGGCCGAACACTCGTGGTCGGTGCGCGACCTGGCGGGGCGCGGCGTGCTGCTGCGACACTATGCCGTGCCGCGCGACACCCTGCGCTTCGCCGCGCCGAAGGGTGTCACCGGTGTTCGACTGCTCGGTCCGCACGACGACAAGAAGGCCGAGTTGGTGGTGGAGCAGGGCCAGGTCGAAGCGCGGCTGAACCTGGGCGAGTACGTGCTCGAGTGGACGCAGCCGTGAGCGGCGCACCCGCCGGGAGCCGGCCCGGACTGTGGCGCCGCATCACGTCCGGGGCCACGGGCCGCTTCACGCCGTGGAAGTTCAACTGGCTCGCGAATCACAAGATCATCGCCGCGCTCGAGCGCGTGCGCGTACACGCGCATGGCGACCTGCTGGACGTCGGCTGCGGCTCCAAGCCGTTCGCGCCGCTGTTCGCCGGCCGCGTGCGCCGCTACTGGGGCAGCGACCTCGCCGTCTCGCGCTACCTGGGGGAAGCGCGGCCCGACGCGTACGCGAGCGCGGAGGCGCAGCCGTTCCGCGGCGAGTCGTTCGACACCGTCCTGGGGTTGTCGATGCTCACCTACCTGCCGGATCCGCTGCGCATGATCGAGGAGGCCCGCCGGCTGCTCAAGCCGGGCGGCGCACTGATCCTCGAGTTCACGCAAATGGTGCCGCTGCACGACGAGCCGCACGACTACTTTCGCTTCACCCGCTTCGGGGCCGAGCTGCTGCTGCGGCGGGCCGGGCTCGATCCGGTCGAGTTCGTCCCGGTGGGCGGGCTGTGGGCGCGCGTGGGCCTTAGCACCATCGCCGAGCTGCAGCGCCTGAATCGCGGCCCGACGCGCGTGCTCACCGAACTACCGGTGCGCCTGATGTACGTGATACTGCAATTGGGATTCGAGCTTCTCGACCGGTTGTTCTTCGATCCGCGCGAGGTGCTCGCGCACATCGTGGTCGCCCGCAAGCCCGGTTGACCGCCGCGCGAGCGCACGCCTAGCTTCGACGGCATGTCCCAGCGACTGTCCGCACCGGCTCCGGTGGTTCGGCTCGTTCCCGAGCTCGTCGAGTTCGCCGCGGAGCGCTACGGGGAGCGGCCGTTCCTGTTGCGCCATGCCGGTGGCGCGTGGTCGGGCTACACGTTCATGGCCGCGGCCTGCGCGGTGCGTGCGTTCACCGCGCTGCTCGAGCGCGAGGGCGTCCGCGCGGGTGCCCGCGTGGCGTTGCAGAGCGACAACCGCCCCGAATGGGGGCTCGCCTACCTGGCCGTCCTGGGTGCCGGCGCCGTGGTCGTGCCGCTCGACGCGCAGTTGAAGGACCTGGAAGTGGGCGAGATCCTGGCGTTCGCCGAGGTCACGCACGTGGTGTGCGACGCGCGCCACCTGCCCGTGCTGGAGGCCGCGCGCCTCGCTCGGCGTCCGTTGCTGCGCTTCATCTCGCTGGATCCCGCCCCACAGCTGCCGCACTGGGAGCAGGCGCTGCGCGAGCACGCAGCCGCCCCCGCCCCGGCGCCTGCGGCACAGGCCGACGACCTCGCGGTGCTCATCTTCACTTCGGGGACGACGGCCCAGGCGAAGGGGGTGATGCTGTCGCACGCCAACCTGCTCACCAATGTCGAGTCCGTGGTGCGTACGTTCGAGTTCGGTCGCACCGACCGGTTCCTGAGCATCCTGCCGCTGCACCACACCTTTGAATCGACCGGCGGTCTGCTGTGCCCGCTGCGCGTGGGTGCGAGCGTGTGTTACGCGCGCGGGCTCGCCTCGCGCGAGCTGCGCGAGGACATGGCGTCGAGCGGCGCCACGCTGTTCATCGGCGTCCCGCTCCTTTACGAGAAGCTCATGACCGCGATCCTGAACGCCATCGACGAAGCGCCGCTGCCCGCGCGGTGGCTCGCCCGGTCGCTGCTCGGCCTGTCGCGGCTCGTCCGCCGCACCACCGGGCTCCGTCTCGGTCGCACGCTGGCGCGCCCGCTGCGGCGGAAGGCGGGTCTCGACAAGCTGCGCATGTTCGTCACCGGCGCCGCGCCGTTCGCGCCGGACGTGTTCTGGCGCTACATCGATTTCGGCTGGCCGATGGTCGAGGGCTACGGGCTCACCGAGACGTCGCCGGTGGTGTGCGCGAATCGTCCGCACCACCCCAGCCCCGGCGCCGTGGGTTGGCCCATGCCCGGCATCGAGGTGCGGATCGAGGATCCCGACCCGGACGGCGACGGCGAGATCGCGGTGCGCGGACCCAACGTCATGCTGGGCTACTGGCGGCAACCGGAGTTGACCGCCGAAGTCCTGCGCGA
>JAHFBW010000079.1:11039-11774 GCA_023249845.1 Candidatus Eiseniibacteriota bacterium | reverse complement strand
CGAGGCGGGGCCGGGGCGGTAGGTTCATGACTGCGCGTGGCACCGCGCCCGCGTCCGCGATCTCCTCGTGCTCCTTGGGAGGGATGCGCTGGAGGATCACAAGGTAGGACGCATACAGGGCCAGCAGGATCGCCGCGTCCCAGAGCCCGAGCGTGCCCTTCCACACGATCCAGGCGAAGTAACCGAGCGCCGGGGTGAGTCCCACGACCTCGACCGCGTGCTCCTCCTCGAGCGCGATGGGCTGCCAGAAGCCGCGCTCGCCTCGCGCTCGGCGCGCGAACGCGTGCACGACCCAGATCGTGGGCCAGCCGAGCCCGGTGAGGAGCCGGAGCGCACCCGTGAAGTTCGCCGTCATGAGCGGCACGTCCTGGTGCCACGCGATCACGGCCTCGACCGCGAACTCGGGCAGCACCTGGATCCACGCGAGCAGCGCGAGCGCCAGTCCCTGTGAGATGTAGAACTGCGCGCATTCCGCGCCCCACGCGACCACGAACGCCGAGAGCAGGATGCTGGGGAAGGTCCACAGCGCCGACATCGCGGTGCGGCGCACTTCTTCGGGCGGCAGCTCGGCTCCGGTCATGACTCCATCGTGATGGGGGCGATCCCGATCTCGACCATCGGATGCGCGGCTTGCCGCGCACAGAGGCCGCGAATAGTGTGGCGTTCGCCATGACGACGTCAAGACCCACACGCGCGAAACCCGATTCCGGGCTCACGCGCTCTGCGCGCGCGGCC